>JANWXO010000298.1 GCA_025057295.1 Candidatus Binatia bacterium
CGATTTCACTGCTGCGCTCGAGCGGGAGATCATTGGCAAACGGGCCGACCAGTTCTTTCACGACAAGGCGCGCGAGAGTCAAGAGCGCCACCAGCGCTACGGGGGGTCGATCTACCTCCTCGAGCCGTACGTGAAAGATGGCAAAGGGGGGCTGCGCGACTTCCACACTGCCCTGTGGCTGGCAAAGGTCAAGTACAAAGTGCACCATCTGCGCGAACTCATCGCCAAAGGCGTTACCTCACCCGCCACCCTCGCGGAAGTGGAGACAGCACGGGATTTCCTCTGGCAGGTGCGCACTGGGCTGCACTTGCTGGAACGGACAGAGCAAGACCAGCTCACCTTCGAATGCCAAGACCGCTTAGCCCCCATCCTCAAGTTTGCCGACGTGACCAGCTTCATGCGGCACTATTACCGCTGTGCCACCACCATCCACGCCTTCGCACAGACGATGCTCGAGCGGTGTGTGCAAACTCCGCGATTCTATAGCTTTATCGGGCGACCGCGCGGACGGGAGATTCGCGATGGCGTACGTATTTTGGACAACAGATTGGTAGTGACCAGAGCAGAACTCTTCACGCGTGATCCTCAGAACGTCGTCAGGATCTTCCACGATGCACAGCGCCATGGAGTGCGGCTCGCCGACACCACCCGCCAGCTGATCACAGAAGTTCTCCCCTCCCTGCCGACTGAGGCAGCCTGGACTCCCCAGATGCGGGACGCCTTCTTCGCGATCTTGACGTGGAAACAGCGCGTCGCCCCCACCTTACGCGAGATGCACGCGCTCAAAGTGTTAGAGTGGCTCCTGCCAGAATTCGGCCACTTGCGATGGCGCACGCAGCGCGACCTCTACCACATCTACGCCATCGACGAACACACGCTCCATGGCGTAGCTGAACTGGAGCGGTTGCGCGATGGCGAGTACAAAACCGAACTCCCGCTGCTGACCCAGGTGATGCGCGACATCGATAAGGTCGAGGTGTTGTTCCTCGCCATGCTCTACCACGATGTCGGGAAAGGATATGGGACTGAACACGCCGAACGTGGAGCCCATCTGGTCCTTCCGGCGGCCGCGCGATGGCAGCTGACGCCCGACGACACCCACGAGTGGCACCAGCTGGTGCGGCACCACCTGCTGATGTCACATATCGCTCAGCGTCGGGATCTTTCTGACACAACGGTGATCACTCAGTTCGCCCGCACGGTCGGCACTCCAGCACTCCTCAAGAAACTCTACCTGCTGACGTTCGCCGACATGAAAGCGGTCGGACCGAAGGTATGGAACCCCTGGAAGGGAGGGCTGCTCGACGAACTCTACCTGCACACCTTGGAGCGGTTCGAAACCGAAGAACTGGTGGAAGAAGACCGAGAGGCTCGCCTCCACCGTCGCAAGGAACGCATTCGCCGCACGCTCCTGGCGGTGGCAAAGCCGGAAGCGGTTCATGCGTTTTTGGTCAACATGCCCGATAGCTATTTTCTCTCCACCCCAGAAGAGGCGGTCCCGGCCCATTTCCACCTGCTCAGCCGCTTCGCCCAAGGGGATGACGACGGTTCGGTCGATCCCTATCGCGCCTCCCTGGTCCATTTCCCTGAGCGCGAATTTAGCGAACTCACCATCGTCACGCACGACCGGCCCGGTTTGTTCGCCATGCTCACCGGGGTCCTGGCGGTCCAAGGGCTCAACGTCGCCAGCGCCCGTATCACCACGAGCCGCGAAGGGATTGCCTTGGATGTGTTCCGTCTCTCGCACCTCGATCAACAAGCACTCGTCATGGAACCTGACACCTGGACCCGCGTGTATACTCGCCTCAGTGCCGTCCTGCGCGGGGAGCGGAAGATAGAAGAGATGTTTCACGCGGCCCGACCACCGGCGTTCCTGCGGAGACCGAATCCCCGTGTGCCTACTGAAGTCACAGTGGACAACCATACCTCTCCAGATTACACCGTGATCGACGTGACTGCCCCAGACCGCATGGGGTTGCTCTTTACCCTCACCTACTCTCTCTTTCAGCTCGGCGTAGAAATTCACCTGGCAAAGATCACGACGAACGTCGACCAGGTGTTAGACGTCTTCTACGTCACAGATAGAACAGGAGCAAAAATCGCCGACCCGGACAGCTTAGCGCGGGAGCTGCGGGCACGGCTCCTGCGCGCAGAGGAGCGAGTATAATGGCGGCTTCTCCAGCTGGTGAGCCACCCCTGGCACGAGACACACACGTTGACGCCTTTCTGGCCTACTTGGCTGTCGAGAAAGGTCTGGCTCCCAACACGATCGACGCATACAGCCGCGACGTGACCCATTTTTGCCGGTACCTCGAGACACAGGGAGTGACGGACGTCACCGCTGCCGGTGCGCGTCACGTGGTCGGCTTTTTGACTCGTCTTCATGAGCGCGGCCTCTCGGCACGCAGCCAAGCGCGTGTGCTCACGACCTTGAGGGGGTTCTACCGCTTCCTGCAACGAGAAGCGCTCCTGCCGGGGCAGAATCCGACCGCATTGCTGCGTATGCCCAAAACCGGGCGACGCCTCCCACAGGCTCCTTCACGGACGCAAGTCGAGACGCTCCTGGAACTCCCGGATGCCACGACGCCTCTCGGGAGACGCAACCAAGCGATGCTGGAACTGCTCTATGCGACAGGACTCCGCGTCTCCGAGCTCGTCAGCTTACAAGTACACCAAATCAACCTCGAGGCCGGCTTCGTCCGCGTGCAGGGGAAAGGAGGAAGAGAACGGGTCGTTCCCTTTGGCACGCGTGCACGTGAAAAGCTGCTCGCCTACCTCGCTACCGTCAGGCCCGTGTTGCTCAAACACCGCACCAGCACCTACGTGTTCGTGACACGATCCGCGCGACCGATGACGCGCCAAGCCTTTTGGCACCTGCTCAAGCAGTACGCCAGACACGGTCTCCAGGACACAGCCCTATACCCGCACGCGTTACGCCACGCCTTCGCAACACACCTGTTAGAAGGCGGTGCAGATCTCCGCGCCGTACAAACCATGCTCGGGCACGTCGACATCGCTACCACACAGATCTACACCCACCTTGCCAGCGAGCGCCTCCGCGAGGTGCACCGTAAATACCATCCGCGCGGGTGACCGTTGCCCTCTCGCGACGGATCAGCGATGTGCTGGTGACAGACTGCCCCTACCGAGGGGGGTACACAACGCCAGCGATTGTGGCAATGCGCGGGAAATCAGCGTGGGCGATCAGCTCGTCTGCGAAATGGTCATAGGCCTGCCTGCGCTGTATTGCCGCATCAGGAGATGAGACCCCCTCCAGGGGAGGGAGTCCTTTTGCCCTGCGGATACGGTCGAGGACGGAGCGCCGGAACAGGCCGTTGTCAAACACCCCATGGATCGTCGTCCCCCACACGCGACCATTATGCGACTGCGCACCTTCTAGTTCATCGATTGGATGCCCATTCCGCTCGGTCAAGCAGAAAAGCGACTGCGTCGATGTCTGCTGTTGTATCCGACCAGCGTGGATTTCGTAGCCGGCAATGGGGAGTCCGGACCCCAGCTCTCGCCCTTTGACGTGGGCAGTAATCTTATCGCGGGCAAAATGCGTTGTCACATCGAGAAGTCCCAGCCCGACCGTCTCTGCCGTGTTGCTCTCGATTCGTTGTGGGTCGAAGATCCATTGCCCCAGCATTTGATATCCACCGCAGATGCCGATCACCCAGCCGCCTTTGCGCACGTGGCGGATAAGGACGTCTTCCCATCCTGCCTGCCGCAGCCAGCGCAGGTCAGCCACGCTGCTTTTGCTACCAGGGAGAACGAGCACGTCCAGGGAGGAAGCCAGGGT
>JANWXO010000299.1 GCA_025057295.1 Candidatus Binatia bacterium
GAGCTCGATAACGTGTTTGTGTACGACATCGACGACCTGGGGCAGGTGGTCGCGGTGCATAAAGAAGAGCGGCAGCGGGAGGCGCTAAAAGCAGAGGCGATCGTCGCCGAAGAGGTCGAAGCATTTTGGCGATGGCTACAGGGACAGGAGGTGACACCGACCATCGTAGCGCTGCGGGCCAAGGCCGAGGCTATCCGACAACAGGAGGTAGCGAAGACGCTGGCTGCACTGCCCGAACTCTCCCCTGCTCTGCGGCAGGCGATCGAGGCACTCAGTGTGGCCCTCACTAATAAACTCCTTCATCCACCGACCGCCTATCTGAAGCGAGGGCGGCAGCGTGACGGCGGGTGCGACTCTGAAGCCGTGCACACGATCCGTCGCATCTTCGGCCTCGATGACGAGGACAGCTGATATGGGGTGGCACGGTCCTTCGACAGGCAGTGAGAGAGCTATGCAGCCGGTCGTTCGTATCGGCACGCGCGCGAGTGCCCTCGCCTTGTGGCAGGCGACATGGGTAAAAACGCGCTTGGAAAACTTGTGGCCGGGGATCACGGTCGAGCTGGTGCCCATACGCACCTCGGGAGACAAAATCCAGGAGGTTTCGCTGGCGCGTATGGGTGGGAAGGGGTTGTTTGTCAAAGAGATTGAAGAGGCATTGCTCGCAGGAACCGTCGATGTCGCCGTCCATTCCATGAAGGATTTGCCCGGGGAGTTGCCCCCTGGGCTCACGATCAGTGCAATTCCAGAGAGAGAAGATCCTCGCGACATGTTGATTACGCGGCATGGCGAGACCTTGGCAGAGTTGCCCCCTGGAACTCGGGTCGGAACCAGCAGCCTGCGCCGTCAGGCCCAACTGCTTGCCCTGCGTCCGGATCTGCGCGTGACCATGCTGCGCGGCAATGTCGATACGCGGTTGCGCAAGCAGCAAGAGGGTGTGGTGGATGCCCTCATCTTAGCAGTGGCGGGTGTGAAGCGGTTGGGAATTACTCCTCAACATAGCCAGGTGCTCGACGAGCAGGTGTTTCTCCCCGCCATCGGCCAGGGCGCGCTCGGCATCGAAACGAGGGCGGACGACGATATCATTGCGCTCGTGCGGCCCCTGCACCATGCAGAGACGGTGGTGGCGGTGAGTGCCGAGCGTGCCTTTCTGCGGCGGATGGGAGGGAGTTGCCGTACCCCCTTGGCGGCGAAGGGCACGGTTGCACGTGGCATGGTCCACCTTGACGGGTTGATTGCGAGCCCCGACGGTGCCTCCCTCATCCGTCGCTCCCTCAGCGGTCCTGTTGGTGTCGCTGAAGACGTCGGAGTCGCACTCGCAGAAACCCTCCTCGCGCAGGGAGGACGAGCGGTACTCGCAGCGCTAGAGCATGGAGCCTAAGCTGGAGCTCCGCGCTGCAGAGGGCAAGCTGCATGAAAAGCGGGAAAGTGTACCTCGTCGGTGCCGGGCCGGGGGATCCAGGGTTGTTGACCCTCAAAGGCAAACGGTGTCTGGCAGAGGCTGACGTGGTCATCTATGACTACTTGGTTGACCAGCGCATTCTCGCCTGCGCACGACGGGGAGCCACGCTGATCTATGCCGGCAAGAAAAGCGGAGGGGATGCCATCCCGCAGGCCGAGATCAATCGCATGATGATCGACTGCGCTGCCCGGGGGCAGATCGTCGTGCGGCTGAAGGGGGGTGATCCTTTTTTGTTTGGCCGCGGGGGTGAGGAAGCCGAAGCGCTGGCAGCGGCTGGAGTCCTCTTCGAAGTCGTGCCTGGTGTGACCTCCGCCATCGCTGTTCCTGCGTACGCGGGAATTCCTGTGTCTCACCGGGACTATGCGTCTGCTGTAGCGATCGTTTCTGGCCACAAGGAGGTGTGGGAGCACGCGCCCCATCTCAACTGGGCCACTCTCGCTGGTGTCGGTGGCACGCTCGTCTTTCTCATGGGAACCCGGCAACTGCGCAACAACATGCAGCATCTGATGAACTCTGGGTTGCCCGCGAGTACGCCGGTTGCCTTAATTCGTTTGGGAACAAGGCCAGAGCAAGAGGTGCTGGTAGGGACTGTCGGCACCATTGCTGAGGTAGCGGCTGCGCGCCGCTTTGAACCACCTACGGTCGTCGTGGTCGGTGACGTGGTCCGTTTGCGCGACAAGTTGCAGTGGTTTGAGACCAAACCACTCTTCGGGCGTCGCATTGTGGTGACGCGGCCGCGTACGCAAGCGCAGGAATTTGTCGAGCTACTGGAGCAGCAGGGAGCCGACGTCGTGCAGTTCCCCACAATCGAGACTGTTCCTCTGCCGGTCTATACCCAGCTCGACGCCGCGCTCGATAGGATCTCCGCCTACCACTGGCTCATCTTTACCAGTGTCAACGGGGTACACTACTTCTTTGACCGCCTGCGGGCGCGCCAACAAGATGTGCGCAGCCTCGGCTCTATCCGGATTGCTGCCATCGGTCCGGCGACCGCCCGTGCGCTCCAGGCGCTGTATTTACGGGTGGATGCAATCCCCGAGGAGTATCGGGCCGAAGCTTTGATCCCTGTCTTGGGCGATGTCCAAGGGCAACGGATCTTGTTACCCCGCGCAGCGCAGGCGCGCGAGGTGTTGCCGCGCGACCTCCGCGCGCTCGGAGCCCAGGTGGACGAAATTGCTGTGTATCAGACGGTACCGCCCTCGCAGGCGAACGTTGCGGAACTCCATACACTGCTGCACACCGGAGCCATCGACTGCGTGACGTTTACCAGTTCCAGCACGGTACGGAACTTCATCGCCTTGTTCGCTGGTGACGAGGCGCGGATGCTCCTCAGCAAAACCACCATCGCCTGTATCGGTCCGGTCACGGCGGAGACGGTCCGCGAGTATGGGCTCGACGTTGCCGTGCAGCCTGCGACCTACACAATTCCCGCCCTTGCCGAGGCAATCGCCGCGTACTTCAGCCGCCAACGGCAAACGCGATAGTGCTGGCACTCCAGAATACTGTACAGGAGGCGGTAGCTTAGCTCGACAACGGGCTCTCGCGTGCGCAGGAGACGAGGCTCGTCGCAAAGGCTGCGTTACTACCAAAATGCACGTGGATGTAACTGGCGAGGCAGTGTTTGTACAGGTACCCTTCGGCCCGCGGGGTCGCCTTCCCGTGTTGGCGCACTTGATAGACGGTGGTGATCGGACTGTGACAGAAGTTGTCGTTCTCCAGCACCGAATGATGGAATTCATGGCCCCGGACCTGTATCCGGGGCAACAGGCCGGTTGGATCCGCGACGGTGACCTCGGTGTACCCCAAGGCTGCAAGGTGTGGAAGCATACGCACGGTTGTCGGGTACACCCCTACCATCGGAAAGGTGGTGCCTTGCGTATCGCGGATAGCTTGGGTGAGGTACATAAACCCCCCACACTCGGCATATACCATCCCGCCTCCTTCGATGAAGGTACGAACCTCGTGCTGAAGTGAGTGATTGGCTGCGAGCCGGGCTGCGTGCACTTCAGGATACCCTCCACCGAAATACAACCCCCGCACCTGTGCCGGCAGGTGCGTGTCATGGAGCGGACTGAAGAACACAAGTTCGGCTCCAGCGCGTTCGAGCAGTTCGAGATTATCTGGGTAGTAAAAGCAAAACGCTTCGTCCCGCGCCACACCGAACCGTACTCTGCCGCCTGCAGGTCGAGGCGTGATCTCCCACCTGCAGTCTGCCATGCCCTGTGGGGAGGAAAGGGGAGGGAGGATGTGCAGGAGCTGAGAGAAGTCCAGGTTCTCTTCGAGAAAGGTCGCGAGGTGGTCGATTTGCTCTGGGCTCAGTCGCTGCTCTTCAGGGGTGACCA
>JANWXO010000029.1 GCA_025057295.1 Candidatus Binatia bacterium
TTTTTGCGGCAGCGGTACTCTTCCTGGCGGAAGTACCAACAGCGCGGTCGCTGGCAGAGGTTGCCGCCGATCGTCGCCATGTGACGAATCTGCGGCGTGGCTGCACCAGTGGCGACGTGGGCCAGCGCTGGCCAGCGTTCCTGTACCTCTGTATGGCGGGCGAGCTGCGCGAAGGTGACGAGGGTGCCGAGACGGAGGGTTCCGGTGTCGGGGTCGAGAGAAACCCGGCGTAACTCCGACAGGTGGCTGATATCGACAATCAGGGTCGGAGCGACAAGGTGCTCTTTGAGTAAATCGAGCAGATCCACACCCCCGGCTTTCAGCATGGCATGGGGCTGCTGTGCCAGCAGCGCAGCCGCGGCCGCCGGACTCTGTGGTTGCGTATAGGCGAAGCGATGCATACGCGTTCCTTCCTGCAGAGAGATTACGCGCGGGTGTGTTGATCGCGTGCCGCCAACGCAGCTAGCACGCGCGCTGGGGTGATGGGTAACTCGGTAATCCACGCCCCGGTCGCGTTGTATATGGCATTGACTATGGCGGCGATAGTAGCTACTTTCGCCGGCTCGCCCAAATTGCGGGCATCGGTGTTGCTCTGGCCGTGGTACACATTGAGCAGCACTGTCTCGATCACCGGCATCTCGCGTGGACCGGCGAGCTTGTAGAACAGAAAGTCCGGATTCAGCATGCGTCCTTCCAGTTCGTCTATGACGCGCTCCTCGAACAGCCCGAAGCTCAAGGCGTTGATGATCCCGCCCTGCACCTGGCTTTCTGCCAGCAAGGGATTGAACACCCGGCCACAGTCCTGCACAGCCACGATCCTCTCGACCGTGACTCGCCCGATCCGTTCGTCCACAGTCACCTCGGCAAACTGGACACCCGCTACCAGATCGTGCCCCATCGAGAGAGAAGGAAACACCGATGCCGGCCCGCTGTAATCATCCGGACGCTCGCCGATCGCCGCCGTCTTGCCGCCGGGCAAGAGCGCACAGGCCTCTCGCCATTCCAACGTCTGTCCGGATTGCGCCACGATACGACCGCCAGGTTGCACCGTCAGGGTTTCCACCGGCACCCCGAGCTTGCGTGCCGCATGACGCAGCAGTGTCTGCTTGGCACGGTAGGCCGCCTGGCGTGCGGGTGGTGTGACGGTGCCGGTGAGCTTGCTCCCCCCTGGCGCGGGGGAGTAGGGGTAATCGGAATTGGCCAGTCGTACCTCGATGTGCTCGACATTTAACCCCAATTCTTCCGCGATCGCTTGGGCGATCACCGTTCCTTCGCCACCACCAGGCGCGGATGTGCTCGTGAAGGCGATGACGCTGCCGTCCTTGTTGATCTGCACTTCCACCTGGGCACCGGGGTTGTAGACGCTGTACCACACGCTGTTCGCCACCCCGATACCGCGCTTGATCGGTCCCGTCCCTGCCCCTGCGCGGGGATTGCGGCGTTCCTTCCACCCGATGCGTTCGGCACCGATGCGCAGCTCGTCCGCCCGCCACGGCGTTCGTCCGCAGCTATTGCGCAGGCGAAACTCGACCGGATCCTGGCCGAGACGTTCGCACAGCATATCGATGGCAACTTCCAACGCAAAGGCGCCCTGCGGATGCCCAGGCGCGCGGAAAGCACACCCCGGCCCGGTGTTCATCAACACGTCGTATTCCGCCACCCGCACGTTGCCGCAATCATAGATACTGAAGAACGGGCCGGATGCGCCGGCGCCGAAGCCTGCTCCGGCAGAGCCGTGGTTCACCATATCGATGGCCGTCAGCACCCCATCGCGGGTACCAGCAACACGGGCACGCATCCGGTTCAACGGCCGGTTGCCCCCGACCAAATGCTCCTCCTTCCGGGAGAGGGCGATTTTGACCGGCCGGCCCGCCTTCCTGGCGAGATGGGCAGCGATGGCCGCGTAGGGGAGACTCGACCCTTTGGTGCCGAAGTGACCGCCGATCAGTTGGTTCGTCACCCGCACGTGAGAATGCGGAAGGCCGAAGTGATCGGCGAGTTCTGCCCGCGCGTCGGTCACCGATTTGGCCCCGCAGTAGACAACCAAGCGATCTTTCTGTTCCCAATAGGCAATCGCACAGTGCGTCTCCAGACAGCTATGCGTTTGCACCGGGGTATAAAATTCCTGTTCGACTATGGCATCGGCTGTCCGCAGCGCCTGGTCTACATCCCCGCGATTTTTGCCGAACAGCGAACGGTCCGACGGTCCGAACACATTTCCGTGCTGGGCTGGCCCCTCGGCGGCCCATGCCAGCGCCGCGCGCACAATGCCTGTTGGCGCTCGCACGTGCCCGCCACCTCCGGGCGTGGCACCGGACATGACGACCGGCGCATCTGGACGCATCGCCTGTGCGAGGGTGACGACAAACGGGCCAGGCTCGTAGTCGATGCGGATCGCGCGCGCCGCATCTTCCGCCTGCTCGAGCGTCTCGGCTGCGACCGCCGCTATCTCGTGTCCCTGGAAGCGCACCTGCGAACGGTCAAGCACGTGCACGGCACGCACGCCGGGCATGCGTTCGGCGACCGAGGTGTCCACCGCCCGGATGCGAGCCGCCGCGTAGGGCGAACGCACGATCACGCCATAAAGCATACCCGGCAGGGTGATGTCGCGCGTGTATTTGGCTGCGCCGGTGACCTTGGCGCGTGCGTCGATACGTGGCACCGGCTTGCCGACGACCCGCAACGTGGTCGTCGCGTCCCACGGCGGTGGTTCGTCGTCAGGAATGGTGCGCCGGACGGTAGAGAGCCGATCGTTATAGCCAATTGTGAGTTCTACTTCGCGAGCCATACCTCACCCCTGTTGTGCCAGGCGCGGGTCTTGTCCAGAAGCGGCCAGCACCGCGGCGAACACGTGCGGATAGGTCCCACAGCGGCAGATGTTCCCGCTGACCGCAGCTTTGATGTCTGCCAGACTCGGCTTGGGGTTGCGATCCAACAGCGCCCGACAGCTCATCAGCATACCGGGCGTACAGTAGCCGCACTGCAGCGCGTCGTAGGTGATGAATGCGTCCTGCAGCGGGTCGAGCTGAGTGTCGCTCTGCGCCAGGCCTTCGACCGTGCGGATAGCCTTTCCTTGGGCGGCGATGGCGAGCAGCATGCATGCCAGCACCGGCTCGCCATCCAGCAGCACCGTGCAGCCACCGCACATGCCACGATCGCAAATCACTTTGGTGCCGGTCAGATCGAGATGCTCTCGCAGGGCATCGGCCAGCGTGATACGAGGTTCTACCCGTACGGTATACGTCTGACCGTTCACCTGGAGGGTGACGGGAACCGGATCGGGACCGACAGCCGGGACAGGAGGCTCCTGCACCTCGGCAACGACCGCAGGCAGTTGCAGCCGCACTGCAGCTAAACTGGCAGCCCCAATCCCTGTCCCTTTCAGAAACGAGCGACGCGTGATGCCGGACGAGGCAGAGGGCTCTCGCGTCCCTTGCCCGAGAGAATCACTGTTCTTCCGTGGCATACAAACCCCTCCGTGTGGAAAGCGAGACCGAGAGAGGAACCTGTGATCGTGCGCCTCCTGTGAGCGTCTCTGCGTCCCGCACTATATAATCCTTCGTTTCCCCAAACAAGATCCCGGCTTGCTCTCCACAGCCGGATACTCCAACATGAAGCATGAAAACGCAAGGAGGACGTGCCATGGACGCCGAGGAGGCAAAGAGAGAAGAGACGCCGGAGTCGTCGGAGCACACCCGCCGCATCGAAGAACAACTGCTCAGCGCCAAAGACGGTTTGTTGCGCTTGTGGGAACGTACGCGACACCTCCAGGAATGCGTAGGACGAGCGGAAAGACGCCTCGCGCTTCTGACCCGGCTCCTCGTTGCCACACTGGTCGGCAGTACAGGTGTGGGTGCCGTCCTCCTGTTCAGACCGGGGCAAGCCACGGTGCGACAACAGGACGCGCAGGAGCAGGTCGCGGTCCTGCAGGCGCAAGTTCAGGCGTTGCAAGAAAGGATCCGTACCGTCGAACACCAGTACGAGCTCCTGATCCAGCACCAGACGGCCCGCAGCGAGCAGAACGACGCTGCGCTTGCCGCTGCCATACGACGGCTCGCTCCGGAGATAATCGCCGCTGCCTTCAACCACGCTATCCACGTCGATGCCCGCGGGTGGGTGGGAATTGGTACAGCCAACCCCGAGTCTCCTCTCCATGTCGTGGGCAATCTATTGGGGGCAGCGACGAGCAGCGCCAACGAAGCGCTGCGCATCGCCGTCGGCCAGTTGGAGCCACACACCACACGCTGGGTGCAGTACGCTACTGGCGGGATTTATGTCGATGTCGATACGTCGAGCGCCGGCTTCTCTTCCACGCCGCTTTACTTCACCAGCCTCGGCGGCCATACCAATAACTGGCTCGCCCAAGGTGCGACGAGCATCTATTCCCCGACACCGCGGGGCTTTCGCGTGCACGTGAGCTATCCCGAGCTGACGGTGGCAAAAGCGCGGGAGTGGGGGTGGTACATCAATTGGCTCGCTGTGGGGAAGTAGCCTGCGGCTCACCCCTGCAGGGGCAATTTCCCCCGCTCTACTTTCCCCATGCTGTTGCGTGGGAGCACGGGGAGGAAACGGTACTGGCGCGGACATTTATAGGGTGCGAGCTGCTGCTCGGCCCGCAAGCGCAACCGTCGCTCCAGCTCGTGTGGATCCTCGCCCTGTCGCGGAACGACAAAAGCGGCGACACGTTCTCCGAGGTCGGCATCAGGGATGCCCACAACGGCGCACTCGGCGACACCGGGCTCGCCTTCCAGCACCGTTTCGACTTCTCCCGGTGTGACATTGGTGCCGCCGACGATGATCAACTCTTTGATGCGGCCGAGGATCGTGACATAGCCATCCGCCGTCATGGTGCCGAGGTCGCCAGTGCGAAACCAGCCGTTGCAAAACGCGGCGGCCGTCGCCTCGGGGTTGCGCCAATAGCCGTGAAAAACGTTGGGGCCGCGCACCCAGATCTCCCCCACTTCGCCAGGGGCAAGCTGTCGTCCTGTTTGCGGGGCGAAGATGCCGAGGTCCACACCCGGCAGCGGGAGACCGACGCTGCCGGGGCGATGTCGTCCGTGCAGTGGATTGGCAGTGTTGATGCCGGTCTCCGTGAGCCCATAACGCTCGATGATCGGAAAGCCGAAGCGGTCCTGGAAGCGACGAAAAGTTTCGGGTGAGAGCGGGGCCGAGCCACAGGCGAACAGCCGCATGGTGGCGAGCGTGCCCACCTCCGTGACTTCTGCCATCCGGTGATACATGGTCGGCACTCCCATGAACACGGTGATGCGCTGCGCGTCGAGGGCCCGCACGACGACGCTTGCGTCGAAGCGTTCTAGCAGAACAGCAGTGTTGCCGACCAAGAGGGTGCCGTACACTCCCAATCCGAGACCATGCAGATGGTGTGGGGGAAGGGCGTGCAACAGTCGGTCGTCTTCGCACATCTCCCACGTGTCGACGAGCAGCGCGTGCAAATTGGCACGGAGGTTGCCGTGGGTGAGCCCTACCCCCTTCGGCACTCCTGTCGTCCCGCTGGTAAACAGCAGGAGCGCCAGATCGTCATCGTCCCGATCGATCGGTTCCACTCCGGGAGCGACGGCGGTCAAGACGGACGCGAGCGGGATCGTGTCCGCCGGTAGCGGTCCGGTCTCACCCGTGACCCACCAAGGACCCCGTACAGCGGCGCGCAATTCCGGTGCACGGGCGAGCAGGTCGGCAGTGGTGATAGCGAGGCGCACCTCAGCCTGGGCCAGGACCGCGGCGAGTTCACGGGGAGTGAGAGAGGCATTCAACGGGACCGCCCCGGCCCCGACGCCGAGGACCGCCACGTGTGCAGCGACGAGTCCAGCCGACTTGCCCAAGGAGAGCGCGACGCGGTCGCCGGGACCGATCCCTGCGGCCCGTAGGGCAGCCATCCAGCGCGACGCCTCCTCGACGAAGGCACCGCGGGTTTGCTGCCATGTGACCTCGCCGCTCGGTTCGAGCCGTTCGAGCAGGACACGGGCAGGCTGCTGGCCGAGCCGCTGCCAAAAGGCTTGCGCCAGATTCATGGCTCAATTCTGTACCATACCGGTTGCGGCGCGGGAAGGTGAAGACGAACGTCCGCACACCGGTTGACAACCACCGGTGGGAGATGCCATAGGCAGAGCGGGCAGGAGGCCCTCGATCCTCCGCCCCGCGCCATCACCGACGCTGCGTCTCTTCGTTCGCACAGGAGGGGAGCATGGAACAGCGGGACCAGATGACCAGGCGTCTTGACGCGCTGCAGGAGCAGGTTGCCTACTCGAAACAGGTGCAGCAGGTCACCAATCGGATTCACGCGGCGCAGGATCTGACGCACCTGTTCGTCGAACTCCGCGACGAACTCCTCGGTCTCTTCGATGCCGAACACATTACGCTCTACGCGCTCGACGAGGATCGCAGAGAGCTGTATTCGAAATTTTTGGACCTCAACCAAATCAGAGAAATCCGCGTGCCGCTGAGCGATCAGAGTATCGCTGGATTCGTCGCGCGCCACCGCAGGCTGGTCAACATCGCCGACGCCTACGACAGTGCGGAGCTGGCGCGCATCAGTCCGTTGCTGTCGTTCGATCGGTCCTGGGACCAGAAAACAGGAGTGCGCACCACACAGGTACTGGCGGCACCGCTGTATGCCAGCAACAAACTCCTCACCGGGGTGATTCAGCTGATTAACAAGAAAGGCGCGTCCTGCTTCACCTCGGCGGACGAAGCCAGGGTACAGGAACTGGCGCAGACGCTGGGGATCGCGTTGTATAACCAGTATCGGCTGGCCAAACGCAAACCGACGCGCTTCGATGCCTTGGTGACCCATAATCTCATCAGCCAGGTCGAGCTCGACGCTGCCATCACCGAGGCACGGGAAACACAACGGGCTGTCGAGGCGGTGTTAATGGAGAAGTATCACGTTAGTAGGCAGGCGATCGGTCAGGCGCTGAGCGCCTTCTACGCGTGTCCGTTTTTCGATCCGGAGGAGCAACTCACCATTGATTCGGCACTGGTCAAAAACCTCAACTTGAACTACCTGAAAACTCACCATTGGCTGCCGCTCCGCCGCGCGGACGGGGCGGTGGAGATCCTCATCGACGACCCTCACTCCTTTCAGAAGCGCCAGGACATCAACCGCCTGTTTCCTCAGCAGGAGATCAGGTATGTCGTGGGACTGCGCGAGGACATCGCGCGAGTGACCGATGCGGTGATCGTCGGTCTCGAGTCGAATGCCCACACCGATACGCTGACCGCCCTCCTCGGCCAGTTAGCCCACGAGAGCCAAGAGAAGGAGTCGCGGGCAGGAAAGGCCGCGCTTGTCGACGAGAACGACAGTGCGGTCGTCCGTCTGGTCAATCAGATTATTCTCGACGCCTGTCGCCGGGGGGCGTCCGACATTCACATCGAGCCCTACGGCGAGGCACAGGAGACGCTCATCCGCTTTCGCGTGGACGGCCACTGTCACGAGTACCTCAAGGTTCCGGCTGCCTATCGGCGAGCGATCGCATCGCGTCTGAAAGTTATGGCTCACCTCGACATCGCCGAACGTCGCAAACCGCAGGACGGGAAGATCCGCTTCGCGCTTCCCGATCGTACCATCGAGCTGCGCATCGCCACCATCCCGACCACAGGGGCGGACAACGAGGATGTCGTGCTGCGAATCTTGACGGCGAGCAAACCGCTGCCCCTGGAGCAGCTAGCGATGTCGGAGCGCACCCTGGGGGAGTTCCGCCGGCTCCTCGACAAACCCTATGGCCTGATCTTGTGTGTCGGGCCGACAGGATCGGGAAAGACGACTACGTTGCACGCCGCGCTCGCCAGTATCAACAGGCCGGAGAGGAAGATTTGGACCGCTGAAGATCCGGTGGAGATCACCCAGTACGGCCTGCGCCAGGTGCAAGTGCACCCGCGCATCGGCTTCACTTTTGCGGCTGCTCTGCGGGCCTTTTTGCGCGCCGATCCGGACGTCATCATGGTCGGCGAGATCCGCGACCGCGAGACGGCGGAGATCTGCATCGAGGCATCTCTCACCGGGCACCTCGTGCTCAGTACCCTGCACACCAACAGTGCGGCGGAGACCGTCATCCGCCTGTTGGAAATGGGCATGGATCCTTTCAACTTCGCCGACGCCCTGCTGGGGATCCTCGCACAGCGGCTGGCGCGGACAGTGTGTCAATACTGCAAGGTCCGCTATCGCCCGCCGCGCGAAGACTTCGATACCCTGGCAACAGGTTACGGGAGAGAGGCCTTCGCGCGGCGCGGTATCGTGTACGACGAAAAGTTTTTCCTCTACCGCGGCAAAGGCTGCGACGCCTGTCACCAGACGGGCTACCGGGGGCGTATCGGCTTACACGAGTTGCTCGTCGCCACTGAAGAGATCAAGAGCTTGATTCATGCCCGTGCCCCAGCGGCAGAATTGTTTAGGGTGGCAGTTGCACAGGGGATGACGACCCTGGTGCAGGACGGGATCGTCAAATGTCTGCAGGGGTGGACGGACTATAACCAGGTCAAGGCCGTGGCCATGCGCTAGGAGCGCAGGCGGCGTTGCGCCTGCTGGATTGTCCTTTCGACTTTTCCCGCCTGGCCAATATGACGTGAGGGTGCCGTGCAAGGCGCTTATCAAGCAACTCAAGACGGTGACAGGGGTGCAGGAGGGATGGACTTGTGGGAGAACCCTTGTGAGGAGAGGAAAGCAATGGGAAAAGTGTCCATCGAAATTCCCGAGGACATCGCCGCTCACTTGCGCCTTTCACCCCGCAGCTTGGAGCAAGAGCTGAAAAAAGAGCTGGCGGTTCACCTAGATGCCGAGCAGCTTCTTCCTGCGTGTGCTCGCCGCGGCAGGGACAACGTGTGAAATCGTTGACAGCCCGCACGAAATCGCGCACAGTAGGGGCCGGCGTTGTCCCTGTGAGATCCGCCGTTGCGCGGGCAGCCGAGAGAGAGGAGGGTCCTATGGCATACGATATCGTCATCAAGAACGGCACGGTCGTCGATGGAACTGGACGTCCGCCCTATCGTGCCGATGTTGCGATTCAAGGGGACCGTATCGCTGCGGTCGGCAAAGTGACCGACTCCGCGACCCGTGTCATTGATGCGGATGGTCACATTGTGACGCCCGGGTTTATCGACATCCATACCCATTTGGATGCCCAAATCTGTTGGGACCCGCTCGTCTCTTCGTCGTGTTGGCACGGCGTCACCTCTGTGGTGATGGGCAACTGCGGGGTGACGTTCGCGCCCTGTCGAGCCCAGGACCGTGACTATCTCGCCCATCTGATGGAATCGGTCGAAGACATCCCTGCCGCGACGATCATGGCCGGTATGCGGTGGAATTGGGAAACCTACGGCGAATACCTGAGGGCGCTCGACGCTCTCCCCAAAGGAGTCAACGTCGGTGGATTGGTGGGTCACTGCGCCGTGCGCTACTGGGCGATGGGTCCGGAAAGCCTGGAAAACAAGCCGGCGAGCCCCGAAGCGATCGCCCGCATGCACGACATCGTTGCCGAAGCGATCGCCGGCGGAGCGCTCGGCTTCTCGACCTCGCGCACGATCTTGCATCGTACCCCGGAAGGGCAGCCGGTTCCTGGGACCTTCGCGACGTTCGAGGAGTTGATGGGTATCGCCCGTGCCCTGGGCGAGTTAGGGCGTGGCGTCATCGAAGCGGCTCCCGGCATCGACAGCGGCAGACTGGAAGATATCCACCGGGAAGTGCACTGGATGACCGAGGTGAGTCTGGCTACCGGCCGTCCGGTCACGTTCGGGCTGGCGCAGAGCCGTCCGCACCCGACGATGTACGCAACGATGCTCGAGCAGATCAGTGCCAGTGCAGCCCGGGGGGCACAGATCTTCGCCCAGTCGACCACGCGCGGCATCGGTGTGCTCTTCGGCTTCGTCAACCGCACTCCCTTCGACCGTGCTCCTGCGTGGCGTGCTTTGCGATCCTTGCCACTGGCAGACAAAGTGGCCAAGCTGCGCGATCCTGAGTACCGTGCGACCATGGTGCGTGAAGCGCTGGCCGATCCTCCGCCGATCGACTTCAGCCAGATCTTCGTCCTGCCCGAGGGAGAAGTCCGGTACGATCACCGCCCGGAAGAGAGTCTTCTGGCCCACGCGCAGCGGCTCGGCGTGAGCCCGGCCGAGGCCTTTATTATGCTCTCTTTGCAGCGCGAGGGGAAAACGCTCTTCAACTACCCCTTTTTGAACCCGCACTTCGAGGCCGTGCAGCAGATGCTCGATCATCCACAGGTCGTGATCGGCTTGGGCGACTCGGGGGCGCACTGTGGACAAATCATGGATGCGAGCCTGCCGACGTACTTCCTCAAGTACTGGGTGCAGGAACGGCGACACTTCACCCTCGAACAGGCCATTCGCAAACTCACACTCGACCCTGCACGCCTCTTCGGCATCCGGGATCGGGGCGTCATCCGTGAAGGCGCCTATGCGGACCTCAACGTGATCGATTACGATCACCTGCGCCTGCCGCCGCCAACCTTCGTGCATGACCTGCCCGCCGGGGCCGGACGCTACATCCAGCAGTCGTCCGGTTATGCGTATACGTTGGTCAATGGGCAGGTGTTCATGGAAGGACTGGAGCACACCGGGGCGCTGGCCGGGCGCGTGCTCCGGAGCGGTGAATGACGTTTCTGCTGCAGCAGCCAGCCGGTAGGAGTGCCGGGCCCACTGGCTGGCTCGTCCCCTATTTTTTGACCCACTTGGCCTGCCAGCCCTCTTCAGGCTGCGCTTCGGCAAACGACCAGGGGTGTCCCCAGCGGTTCCAAAAGACCACGTGCTTGACCGGCTTGCGGCGCACCGGTCCGTGCTTGTCCGTCGGGTAGCCGAGCGGCAGGAGACAAAAGATTTCGTTGTTCTCTGGAATTCCCACCGCCTCCATCAGCTCCTGCCGATGGAGGAGCGGCAGGTTGAAGATAGAACCGCCCAGCCCGAGCGCGCGTGCTGCCAGGAGGAGATTCTGCACGGCTGGAAAAATGCTGCCTCCCGGCGTCGCGTGCCGACCGCGCAGGCCACAGACGATGACGATGACCGGCGTGTCGGCGAGGTGGTGCACAAGGTGGGCAACCGATTGGAGCGAGAGACGTTGCGTCCGCGGGAGCTCGGCCATCAGAGCGGGATTGGCAGCGTAGCGGGGCTGGTACCGTGCCCACCCTTCCTCGGCCCACAGTTGCATCTGCCGCTTCACGGCCTGATCGGTCACAATGACAAAGCGCCAGTCCTGAGCATTCTGTCCCGACGGCGCACGGATCGCTGCATCGAAAAGCTGGAAGAGCACTTCGTCGGGGATCGGGTCGGGTTTGAAACGACGCAGCGCACGGGTCGTATAGATGGCGTGAAATAGGCCGGCGAATTGTTCGTCGTGCATGTTCCCTCATCTATCATCGTGAACGGCTTGACGAGCGTTCGCCCGGGGTTTGCCAAAAATGGCCACCGTCGCCGTATTCGTGCTGCCCTCGCAACGGCTGTCCCTCGGCAAACCGACTCGGACGGAAGGGGGTCAGGTCCACCGTCGTGCTCCGTCCCAGGGTGATCAACTCGGTCAGGCTCTGGCCGATCGCTGGTGCCTTTTTGAACCCCGTGCCCGACAGGCCGCACGCGACATACAAGCCCTGAGGACCTGCTTGGCCGAGCATGGCTTTCCCATCGGGTGTCATATCGTAGATGCCACTCCACCCACCGCGCGAGACAGCGTGGGCGAAGACCGGTGCACACTCGCTCAGCTTGCGCCGGGCGAAAGAGGGAAAGTCGGCATCCACCGCCTCGTTGTACGCATCCGGGTCGACCCCGTCTTCTCCTGCACCGGCGCCGACCATGGTCGCACGAGTGTCTTCCGGGCGGCAGTACATACCAGCAGTGATATCGGCAACGACACAGTGACGGCGGAGGAGTTCGCGTGGCTGGCGAAACAGTGCGACCTGGTTGCGCTGCACCGTGATGGGGAGCTCGACCCCGACCATGCGCGCGAGCGGCGCTGCCCAACAGCCCGCGGCGTTGATGACGACCGGCGCCTCTATAGTCCCGTGGCTCGTCTGCACCCCCCGGACGACGCTCGTCCCTGCCAGCAGCCCGGTGACTAGCTCTCCTTCGCGCAGGTCGGCACCGAGTCGCTGTGCTTGTGTGGCAAAGGCAAAGGTGGTCAGCAACGGGTCGGCATAGCCACTGTCCGGCTCATAGGCCCCGAGGGCGACCCGCTCCACCCGACAGGCCGGTTCGATCTCTCGAATTTCCTGCGGCGTGACGACGCGGGTGTTCACCCCGACGCGCTGGTGCATGGCTACGTTGGCTCTGAGCTTCTCGGCATTGTCGTGGCCCACCAGCCAGAGGACGCCGCAACGCACGAAGCCGCACTCTCCGCCGACCACCTCGGGGAAGTGAACGTAGGTGTGGAAGCTCGCCCAGGCCAGGCGCGTCTCGGGCTCGTTGTCATAGTGCATCCGCACGACGGCGGTCGATTTCCCGGTCCCACCGGCGGCAAGGTGGCGTTTCTCGAGCAACACAACGCGCAGCTTGGCTTTCGCCAGGTGATACGCCAGACTGGTCCCGATCACGCCCCCGCCGATGACGACGACATCTGCAGTGGTTGCCATGGTACCCTCCGACGGGAAAAGCTGGCGCGAGCAGAGTCACGCGGCAGCGCGTTCGACCTCTACTCGACAGTCGTAAAACGTGCCCCCGCCGCCGAGGTCGGTCAGTTTTGCGGAGGTGACATTATTGACGTTTCCCTTGCCGCCGGACAGTTTGTCCCACCACCCCCAGAAGGTCGCGACCGTTCCTGGAGGAACGTTGGAAGAGATCTTTAGTGGGATGATGAAGGACCCGCGCGCGTTAAAGACCCGTACGGTTTCCCCATCTGAGAGACCGCGGAGTGCTGCGTCGTGGGGATGCATCTCCAGGGTCCGCGCCTCGTGTTCCTGCCGGCGCATCACCGGCAGATGTCCGTAAGAGGAGTTCAACGAGTCCTTGTGTTTGCGCGCGAGAAAATTCAGAGGATAGGGCCCGTCGCTGAGCGTCTCGTGCGGGGGGACAAAGGTTGGCAGCGGATCGAGACCATCCCGTGCCATTTTTTCACAGTAGAACTCAAATTTGCCCGAGGGGGTATGGAACCCACCCTGCGCCCGCGGCAGCAAGTCTGGCCGTGCACGGGTGCGCACGAAGGGGCGACGGGTAAAGTCATCCACCGAGAGCCCCTTCTTGAGCGTATCTGCCAGCAGCGCGGTGGGAGAGGCGTACACTGCCGGTTCCGTCACCCCCAGTGCGCGCGCGAGGAGCTGAAAGACTTCGGCGTTGGACTTCGCTTCGCCGACCGGCTCGATCGCTCGGCGACTGAAACTGCCGAAATCTCCCCCGTACGCCAGGATCACATCGTCATGCTCGAGTGGCGACGTAGCCGGCAGGACAATATCGGCATACTCTGCAGTGTCGGTGAGAAACAGGTCATGGACAACCAGGAACAAGTCGGGGCGCTGCAGGGCGCGGCGAAGGGTAGGCTGGTCAGGGAGCGAAGCGGCTGGATTGCAGTTGTAGTTGTAGATAACGGTGATGGGCGGGGTAAAAGAGGGGTCGAGCAGGTGCTCGGCGAGACGCACCATATTGATCTCCCGCGTGCCGGGCGGGGACAGGTCGAAACGCATGGCGCCGTTCATGTTCTGTGCCGTGAACATGGCCCCGCCGAAGGTACACAAACCGCCGCCGACGTCACGCCAGGCGCCGGTTTGCGCCGGCAAGCAAGCCACGGCCCGCACCGCGGCTGCCCCGCCTCCGCAACGCTGAATGCCAATGCCGAGGCGAATCGCCGCCGGCTTGGTGCGGGCAAAGGTTCTGGCTAGGTCTTGGATCTTTGCGACCGGCACCTCGCAAGCGCGAGACAGCTCGGTAAGCGAGAGGGCGCGCAATCGCGCGGCGAACAGCTCGTAGCCGATCGTGTAGCGCTGTACGTAGTCGCGATCGACCAGCTCCTCTTCTTCGATCACTTTCATCATGCCCAGGGCCAGGGCGGCATCGGTCCCTGGCCGCACGAAGACGTGTTCGTCGCACATCCGCGCCGTCCGCGAGCGGTAGGGGTCGATGGCGATCAACCGGGCTCCGCGCCGTTTTGCCTCCTGCACGAAATGCCAGACGTGCAGCCCGGTGTCCAACGGGTTCGAGGCCCAAAAGAGAACGAGTTTGCTCTCGACGAGTCCTTCAGGAGCGAAGCCGAAGAAGACGTCGGAATAGGCCAGCGCACCGTACAAACCTCCAGCGCAGATGGTCCGCGCCAGAGTGGAGGCACCCAAAGCGTGAAAGAAGCGGCGGTCTATGCCGTTGCTCTGATAGACCCCGTTGTTGCCGCGATAAGAGTAGGGGAGGATGGTTTGCGGACCGTGAACGGCGATCGCTTGCCGCATCTTGTCCGCGACGGTCGCGATCGCTTCGTCCCAGGAAATCCGCTCGAACCGGGCGCCTGGCCCCTTGGCACCGATCCGCTTGACCGGATAGAGGAGTCGATCGGGGGCATACACCCGCTCCAGGAATTTGTTGACCTTGGCACACAGGGCACCGCGGGTGAAGGGATGCGCTTTGTTGGCCGTGATTTTCACCGCTCTTCCCTGTGCGACCGTCACATCCATCAAGCAGGAGTCGGGACAGTCGTGCGGACACGCGACGTGGGCCACCTGTGCCATAACGGGGTCCTCCTGCCCTGCCTCTACCACATTCGCGTGCCAGCGTCAGCAGGGAGACGGCGGCCCGAAAAGAAAAATCCCCCGGGGTACGAAAGGCTTCGTTTACAGAGACAGGTGGCGCTTCGGGTGGTAAGGGAGCAATCGCCAGAGGGCAGTGGTGAGCAGTGTGCGCATCCGTTGGTCGCGTTGATAGGGAGGAAACGAGTGTGGCGACAGCCAGGCCAGTAGCCAGAGGAGTCCGCTGCCCGCCCCCCAGATCGCGACCATCACTGCTAGGGTTTGTCCCCATCCTTGCGGGTTACGTAACCCGCGATACGGCCCGACGAGCCAACGCGTCGTCACAAAGCTGCGGTGCTCCCATGACCAGAAGATCGCCAGCGCGCGCTCCTCGGGGGTGACAGCGACCATCCCATTCGGCAAGGTGAATGCCTGTCCGGCTAAGCGGATCTGGCGAGGGGTATAGATCGGGTCGCGCCACACCCCCGGCCACCAGAGGGCCGTGGCGAGAACGAGGAGGCGACAGCTCCAGGTGATCACACGGCCAAGAAGAACCATACTCCCTTTTCTGTTCAGGAGAACGATTGCTGTCTCCTAGAAATCCCTACGCGGAGTTGCACGCCACCACGCAGGACGATATGAAAAACCATCTTGAACATATTTCCATTACGGCCCGAGGAGGGGAAGATATGCAGAGAAAGCGCATACGTGGGGTCGTCTACGGCGTCCTGCTGAGCGGCTTGGTATGCTCCCCCGTAGCAGTCCGCGCCCAAGATGGATACCCCCCGGATTACAAACCATCGAAACCGGCTGAAAAGGGCGACACCAATGTCCTGACACGCGCTCTTGCCATCTCCGACTATATGACGCAGAAACTGAATGCCGCCGGCGGGCAGAATTCACCCCTGTGCTATCGGAATTGTCTGACGGTTCATTTGAACGATGTACTGAAGTGTATCGAGACCAAAACGACCTACGCGGCCAGTGAATCCTGCGAAAGAGACGGTGCCCGGAAGATGGCGGCGTGTGATCCGAAGTGTCAGTGAAACCCCAGCCAAACGGATGGCTTCCACCGTGCAACGGCTCGGGCTACGATGTGTTTCTCGCTCAAGAGCTGCTGCTCCCGGAGGGTGACGCCATGCGCAAACTCTTTCTTCTCGGGGCTCTCGGTGTGCCTCTGCTCTTATGGTTGAGTGTCTCTGCCACTCCTCCGGCCCCTGCGACCTGGACGGTCAAGTTACGAGCGCCCCACGGCTTCCAGCCCGGCGATGTAGTCGAAGAGGCGGGTCGCCCGATCGGCCACGTTCTCACCGTCCTTCCTGATCCAGACCCCCGGAGTGGAGGAGGGACGGCGGTAGTGATCACCCTTGATCCACCCTCTCGCGAACGGCTGCGCACCCGCTCGACTTTTCTCGTACACAAACCCTCAGCGTCGGCACGACCGGTTTTACGTCTCGTCGTGTTCGATGAGCACAGCCCACCCTTGCCACCGGGGAGTTTCCTCACAGCCGCGGAATCCGACATGGAGGTAGAACTGAAACGCCAGCTCACCGTGATGGAAGGCGCCGTGCGCGCGCTGACCCAACAGCTCGACGCACTGCGCCAAGGGCTCGATCAGGCGGCGCGTTCAGAGGAAAAGCAGCGGCTGGAGGAGAGTGTGGGCGGACTCATGGAGACCCTCCGCCGCACGCGCGATGAGTTTGCCCGTGTCCTCACCGAGGAGTTCGCGCGCTGGAAGAAGCTGTACGAGAAGCTCTTTCCACCCGAACGGGAAAAGCCCGTCCGTGCAGTCTCCTGAGCCGACCGCCTTCCTCCTCATCCCCCGACGAGACAACCGTCCCGCAGAGGTTTGGGGTCCATCTCCTGCGACTGGAGGCGAGGAGAGAATCCAAACCCCTGCAGGGGGCTGTCGTCTCGTGTCCGCCTAACGTTTCATCATCGCTTGCAGGGCTGCTTGCTGCTCGCCCAGCACTCTCTTGACCGAGGGCTGCTCCTGCACGCGGTCCCACCAGGCTTTCAGTTTCGGGCGCCCATCGAAGGGCCCTTTGGACCCGAACTGCGGCAGGAAGTTCGACATGAAGAACATCGTCGGGGCCAGCGCCGCGTCAGCCAGGGAGAACATCTCTCCTGCCGCCCACGGGCTCGACAGCATCGCTTCGAGCTGATCGAGGCGGTTGTTCACCTCGGTGACTTTTTCCTGGATGAACTTGTCGTCGAGCTGTTGGCCGAACAGTTTCGGGAACAGTGCACGCAGAGGGGGTTCTAGATACAAATCATGAAAACGGGTGAAGGAGCGCACGCGCGCCCTCCCTTCGGCATCCTTAGGGAGGAGTGGTTTTTCGGGGAACTTGTCCTCGAGGTACTCGTTGATAATCTCGGATTCGGCGATGAGCTGGCCATTGTCCAGGAGCAAGGCGGGCACTTTCCCCAGTGGATTGATTTTCTTGTACTCGGCGGAGCCCAGCCCACCTGGCGGATCGACCATCTCCACGTTGAGCCCTTTTTCGTAAATGGCGATGCGGCTTTTCGAGGCGAAGTTGCTGAGCATCAGATTATAGAGCTTCATACCACCCTCCTGCACGAGAGAATTGCCAGCACCCCGGACTATTGAGCACAACGGGGTGTAAGTCAAGGCAGCAGAGCTTGCAAACCTGAGGGCGACAGTGATAGGAGAAGCGCACGAAGGGGTTGCAGTCGTGACGTGTGCAGCGACGGGGTGCAGGCTCTTGCCGGCCTCCTAGATTGTCCCTTCTCTCTTGCTCACTCACAAAGGAGGGGACTGCATGGAAAAAGACCTGACCTTTTACAGTGCTGGTCTCAAGCTCGTCGGCACGCTCTACCTGCCGGATCAGCTCCGGCCCGGAGACAAGCGCCCGACGGTGCTCTGTTGCCACGGTTTGCGTGCCAATCGCAAAGTGATCCTGCCGAATTTTGCCCGTGCTTTTACACAACATGGCTATGCCGCCTTCGTCTTCGACTATCGCGGCTTTGGGGACAGCGAGGGACCGAAATGGCGGTTGATCGCACGGGAACGCGATGAGGATATCATCAACGCCACCACTTTCCTCGCTCTCCAACCCGAGGTGGACGCGCACCGTATCGTCCTGTTCGGCATTAGCTATGGCGGTGCCAATGTGATCTCCGCCGGAGCCGCAGACCCGCGGGCACGGGCAGTGGTGAGCGTGATCGGCTTCGGTGACGGCGATCGATGGTTGCGGAATAGCCGGCGGTTGTGGGAGTACTGGGCGCTGCGCAAACGCATCGAGAAGGACCGTGAGCGCCGTGTCCTCACGGGCAAATCGGAGTACGTCGATGCTTTTGAGATTCTCCTCCCCACGCCGGCAGAAGAGCAGTTCTATAGCGGCAGCGGGGAGATTGCCTCGCTCAAAAGCGAGCTGCCCCTCGAAACGGCAGACGACCTGCTCACGTATAAACCCGAAGCGGTGGTGCACCAGATCGCCCCGCGTCCGCTGCTGATCATCGGCGCAGAACTGGATTATCTCGTCGGGGTCGAGGAGTGCCTCAGTCTGTACGAAAAAGCGCGCGAGCCGAAACAGCTCCACATCCTGCCGGGGTTGTCGCACTATGAGACGTACACCAAAGGATTTGATACCGTGGTACGACTCAGCGTCGATCTCTTCGGGCGGGCTGTGGCGGCGCACTGAGAACACCTCGCTCCCGCCTCTCTCCCTGTGAGAAGGAAAGAGCTGAGAGAGGAGAACCGTCGCGTCGTGTGTGGGACTCTCGGGGAGAAGCGTTTGGGGGCTGGGGCGTACCGATCTCCAAGGAGGGATGTATGTGGCTGAAAGATCGCATTGCCATTGTCACCGGCGCCGGGACAGGCATGGGGAAAGCCATCGCGCTCAGATACGCGAAGGAAGGGGCACACGTCGTCGTCGCTGAGATCGATGCGGCGAGCGGTCACCAGACGGCCGCCGAGGTCAGTGCCCATGATCGCCGCGGCCTGTTCATCCAAACCGATATGGCGAAGCTCAGCGACATCAATGCCATGGTCGCGAAAACGGTCGAGACGTTCGGGCAGATCGACATTCTCGTCAATAACGCGGGAGTCACCAAAAGCCTGGGCTTCTTCGACGTGACCGAAGCCGACTGGGATTGGATCTACTCGACCAACGCCAAGGGGCTGTTTTTCTGCATGCAGGCGGTTGCACGGGAGATGGCGAAACGAAACCAGGGAAAGGTCATCAACATCGCGTCGATCGCCGGCAAGGGATTTCGGGGAACCTCCAATATCGCCTATGCTGGGTCAAAAGGAGCGGTGATCGCCATGACCCGCATCGGAGCCTCGCAGCTCGCCCGCTACAATATCAATGTGAACGCCATCTGTCCCGGTGCGACCCGTACCAGTCTGTACGAGCGGGTGATGAAACAGCTCACCGAGCGTGAGGGGATCACGGAAGCGGAGGCGGTCGCCCGCCTCGATGCGTCTATTCCCCTGCGCCGGGCGAATACGCCGGACGATATCGCCAACATGGCGGCGTTTCTCGCCTCGGACGAGGCGCGCAACATCACTGGACAATCGTTCAATGTCGATGGTGGATTGATGTGGGATTAACCAGAAAGGATGCACGATGACTGCGAAAATGGACCATGTCCTCAGTGACCTCCGTGTACTCGACTTGACCCGCGCCTTGGCTGGTCCCAGTTGCACCCGGATGTTGGCGGAGATGGGGGCCGAGGTGATCAAGGTCGAACCGGCGCCCAACGGGGAATTGGCACGACGCCTCTCGATCTTCCGCAACAACCGCAGTCTGTATTATATCCAGCAAAATCTGGGGAAGAAGAGTTTCTGCGTCAACCTGCGCGATCCCCGTGGCCTCGCTCTCGTCACCGAGCTCGTGCCGCATGTCGATGTGGTGGTGGAAAACTTCAAGCCCGGAGTGATGGCCGACATGGGGTTGAGCTACGAGCGTCTGCGGGCACTGAAGCGGGATATCATCCTGTGCTCGATTTCTGCCCTGGGGCAGAGCGGTCCGCTCGCCAACAAGCCGGGCTACGACTACATCGCCCAGGCGTATGCCGGGGTCACCTCGATGATCGGCGACCCGGACGATGCCCCTTATATCCCCTTGGTGGGGATGGGAGACGTCAGTACCGGCGTGCATGCCGCCCTGGCGATCCTTGCGGCACTGCGGTATCGCGACCGTACCGGCGAAGGTCAGCATTTGGATATCGCTCTGCTCGATGTGTACTATCACTATCACGAGGTGAACGTGCACACGTACAGCGGCAGTGGCGGCGCCATCAAACCCACCCGTGCAGGACGGCACCTGACCTATGTGTGTCCGGCGGGCGTGTTCCGCGGCACGGGCGGCTATCTCGTCATCATGGCCTTCCTGCACCACTGGAAAGACCTCTGTCGCGCCATGGGACGGCCGGAGCTTGCAGAAGAC
>JANWXO010000002.1:0-31222 GCA_025057295.1 Candidatus Binatia bacterium
AGCCGTAATTGCGCGCGGAGTGCCTGCGTTCTGGAACAGGGCCAGCCAATGTCCTCCATCACCGTTCGCCCGGCGACCGCTGCCGACGTCGACACGATCTTGGCATTCATCAAAGGACTGGCCGAGTTCGAGCGCGAGCCGCACGCGGTCAAAGCGACGACGGCAGATCTTCTCCGCGACGGATTTGGAGCACAGCCGAAATTCGAAGCCTTGATTGCCGAGCTGGAAGCCGTCCCCGTAGGGTTCGCCCTCTTCTTCCCCACCTACTCGACATGGGAGGGACGGCCGGGACTCCACCTGGAAGACCTTTTTGTCGCCGAGCATGCCCGTGGCAAGGGCGTGGGGCGTGCGCTGATGGCAGCGCTGGCCCGCATCGCAGTGACACGGGGGTACGCACGGCTGGACCTCACGGTGCTGCACTGGAACCCAGCACGCGAATTCTATCACCGCCTCGGCCTGCGGCACCTCGAGCAGTGGCTTCCCTATCGCCTCAGCGGAGCGGCCCTCCACGCCCTGGCAGCCCAAGTACGATAGACAGAGATCGAGGGGCCGTACACGCGGCATGAGTGCCGACGGAGGCTCGGGATTGCACGCTTCTGCCCCTCATCCCAGGGACGCATTCTCTTCAGAAGAGCAATCGGCTCGTCATCCAACAAGTCGCACGACACGTGTAGGAAACTTGCCTGCACTCTTGCTCATGACTCTCACAGGGAGTAGAGAGAAGGGAACATCCTGGAAGCAACAGAAAGGAGGTCCCTATGTGGAAGGCGTTGCTACAGACCAGTGACAGCGGCGCAGCATTGATCATGCGGCTGGCTTTGGGGATTGTCATGTTCCCGCACGGTGCCCAAAAGCTGCTGGGCTGGTTTGGCGGGCGCGGCTTTTCCGGCACGATCGAGGGATTCGCCCAAATGGGCATGCCGACCGTGCTGACACTGCTTGTTATTATCGGGGAATTCTTCGGCAGCCTCGGCCTGATTGTCGGCTTTCTCACGCGGGTGGCAGCTGCAGGTATCGGGATCATCATGCTGGGGGCGATGTTCCTGGTACATTGGCAGCATGGCTTTTTCATGAATTGGTTCGGCCAGAAAGGGGGCGAGGGGTTCGAGTTTCACATCCTAGCCATTGGGTTAGCGCTGGCGCTCCTCATTCTCGGTGGCGGCAAGGCGTCGGTCGATCGTGCCATGACGCAATAGGAGACGGCAACGCGGTGGGGCGGCTGCGTCAGGTCGCCCCGGGACTATTCGTCCGCACGGTGCCTTTCACTCCGACCCGACGGAGGGCAGGATGAAGCTCTACAATTTTTTCCGCAGTTCCGCCTCGTATCGCGTCCGCATCGCACTCAACCTCAAAGGGGTGTCCTATCAATACATTCCGATTCACCTCCGCCGCAGCGGCGGAGAACACCACACCCCAGCATATAGGGCCATGAACCCGCAGGAGCTGGTCCCGACACTCGAAGATGGGGGACGTTTCTTCACCCAATCGCTGGCGATCATCGAATACCTGGAGGAGCGCTATCCGGAACCGCCACTCTTGCCGCGAGACCCAGCGGACCGGGCCACGGTGCGTAGCATGGCGCTCGGCGTCGCGTGCGAGATCCATCCCCTGCAGAACACTCGCGTCGTCAGCTACCTGCGCGACGTCCTGCACCACGGCGACGAGGACGTCAACGCGTGGATCCGTCACTGGGTGACGCTCGGGCTGGCGGCATTGGAACAACAAGTGCTGGCAGTTCCGCAGCGGGGCAGGTTCTGTTTCGGCACGACCCCGTCGCTGGCAGACATCTTTCTCGTGCCCCAGCTGTACAATGCCCGGCGTTTCGGCTGTGACCTGTCCGTCTGTCCGACTTTGGTGCAGATCGACCAGGCTTGCTGCGCCCTCCCCGCCTTCGCCGACGCGGCCCCGGAGAAGCAGCCGGACGCAGAGTGAGGGACAGGCCGAATTGGCTACAGATGGCACAGGCGGTCAGCGCGAGAAGGCCTTCCGCCTGCTCCACCTCAGACTATATCGCGTCGCGCCTCTACCGGATCGGCCTGTCAGGGCCGGATCGTGTAGGCACGCGGACCGCGGTGCGTCTGTAGCTGCGGCTGAATCCAATCTACCCAATCGCACAAGACGGGCCGCGTGCAGCGCGGGTCGATGAGATCATGCACGCTCAAGCTCTCGGCACGCGCATAGGGGGAGCGTCGTGCGGCGAGGCGGTCTTCAATCTCGCGCCGCTTGGCTTCGGGATCGGGCGCGGATTCGATCTCGCGGCGGTAGGCAACAGCGACTCCGCCTTCCAGCGGCAGGGCACCGCTTTCTGCTGACGGCCACGCGAAGACCATCCCGCCTGGCCCAAAGTGAGCAGCCCCAGCCACGCCGTACACCTTGCGGACGATGACGGACACCCACGGCACTGTGGACTGCATGACGGCAAAGAGGGTGGCTGTCCCGTAGCGGATCGTCGCCGCCCGTTCCGCCTCCGGGCCGATCATAAACCCTGGCTCATCGACAAAGCTGACAATGGGGAGATGAAAGGTATCGCACAAATCCACAAGGCGCCGCACCTTCTGCGCTCCCTCGGCGGTCATCGCCCCGGCGAACCACAGGGGATCGTTGGCAAAGATGCCCACGGGCTGACCGTTGAGACGGGCAAGTCCGGTGATTTGCGATGGCCCGTACAGGGGGGCGATCTCGAAGAACGAGCCGCGATCGACCACACAGGCGATCACACGCCGCATATCGTAGGGCTTGCGACGGTTGCGCGGTACAATGTCCAGTAGTTCGTGCTCCTGCCGGTTCCGGTCGTCGTCACAGGGTGCGACCGGTGCGGCCTCCCAGATATTCGTCGGTAGATAGCTGAGAAAACGGCGGATCTGGGCAAAGACGCCTGGCTCATCCTCCGCCACGTTATCCACGACCCCGCTTCGCAGGTGCACGTCTGCTCCACCTAGTTCTTCTTTGGTGACGGCACGGCCGAACGCGCGCTCGACCAGCGCCGGTCCGCCGATCATGACCTGCGCCGTATGGCGCGTCATGAGGGAAAAATGGGAGGCCACCAACCGTGCCGCGGGCAGGCCGGCAACCGGCCCCAAGGCTGCTGACACTACCGGCACCGTGGCCATGGCCTGCATAATGGAGAGAAAGCGCGGAGGGGTATTGACTGCCTCACCCCCGCCTCCAGACGGCGTGCCTTCGCCGCGCGGCACGCTTCCTCCACCCCCCTCGAGCAGACGGATCAGCGGGAAACGATACCGACAGGCTAACTCTTCGAGCAGCACGCTCTTGCGCAACCCAGCGGGGGAGGGTGACCCGCCGCGGAGGGTAAAATCCTCGCCGCCGATAATACACGGACGGCCATCGATCTTGGCAAAGCCGAGAACATAATTCGCCGGTGTGAACGAACGCAGCTCACCCTGCTCGTCGGTCTCCGCATGGCCAGCGATCGGCCCCTGTTCCCGGAATGAACCAGGATCGACGAGTGTCTCGATTCGTTCGCGGATGGTGAGACGCCCCTGTACATGTTGTCTGGCGACGGCTTCTGCGCCCCCCATTTCGCGCGCACGCCGCTTGCGCTGTTCGATACCCTCAACTTCGCGTTGCCAACTCATCCCGCAGCGGGAGATATCCCAACGGCAGCCCGCGCACAAGAGACAACCCCTGTCCTCTCCAGATCGGGTTCGGTGTTGACCTCTACCGCCGCGTCCCTTGTGACAGCGAAGGCATCGGCATAAAAGGAATGACATGCACCCACGACGAGGACTTTAGATGGTGACCATAGATGGCGCCCAGAAGTCGGGGAGTGGCACTCTCGTCCGCTACGCCGTGGCGCTGGCGACACTCCTCGGCCAGCCCCTGCGGGTGTACAACGTGCGCGCTAAGCGCCCGAAACCGGGACTGCGCGCGCAGCACGTGAGCGCGATTCACGCCTGCGCCGAACTGTGTCAGGCTCGCGTTGACGGTGTCAGCGTCGGCGGGCGAGAGTTTACCTTCGTACCAGGAACGCGGATACGCGGGGGCACGTTCGCCTGGGACATCGGAACAGCCGGCTCAGCCACTATGCTGGCGCTGGGGATCCTCCCGGTCGCCTGTTTTGCCACCAGCCCGCTTACCGCCCGTATCACCGGTGGCGTCTTTCAAGATTTCGCCCCTTCTCCATATCACCTCCAGTATGTCCTCGCACCCTTACTCGCACGGATGGGGGTCACGGTAGAGCTGAGGGTGATTCGCGCCGGTTACGTGCCACAGGGGGCTGGAGTCATCGAAATGACAGTGAAACCCGTCACCACTGTACTGACCCCGTTGACCATGGTGGAGCAAGGGCAAGTGCAGCAGGTGACAGGGATCGCGCTTGCCAGCCATTTAGCGGAGCGCAAGGTGAGCGAGCGCATGGCACGCACGTGCGAACAGCAGCTTACCGCTGCCGGCCTGTCCTGCCGGATCGAGCGGATCACCGATACGACCGCCCTGCATGCTGGAGCCTGCCTTGCGGTCTGGGCAAAAACCTCGACTCAGTGCTACCTGGGAGCAGACCGGGCCGGTGCCCTTGGACGCAGCTCCGAAGCGATCGGGCGCTACGTCGCGGCCTCGCTCCTGGCCGACCTTACCAGCGGGGCAACGATCGACCGCTATGGCGCAGACCAACTCGCTCTCTTCGCCGCCCTGGCCCAGGGTACCTCCCGGTACCTCGTCCCTCGTATCACCGACCATCTGGAGAGTAACCTCTGGCTCGCCGCTCAGTTCGGTGCACGCGGAGAATGCCGCGGACACGAGGTAACCATCACGGGTCTCGGACTCCGCCGCCTCCGGTGCTGACGACACGACAGGGTGCGCCTTCTCCCCCTCCCGCGCGCGAGAGGGAAAAGTCTCGTCTGCTCCGCAGAGATCCGCCTTGCCTTGGTCATTGGCTAGAGCCAGCGGCGGTGTGACTTTCCTTCTCTGTCGCTCACTTCGCCTTCCCAACACGAAATGTGGCCAGTCGCCTACGGTTAATCGATCTGAGCACCTTCGTTGCCACCCACGGCTTCCCGGTCGAACTGGAGGAGGGAACGTGGTAGTCTTGACTGATCAGTGACAACACGGTGACAAAAGAGGCTGACTGACGGAGAAACATCCATGCGGGACAGCGGGACTTGCGGCGAGCCTGGTGGGTCCACCACTTTTGGTGTGAAGATCGATCCGGCAGCAAGCCAGGCGGTGATCACCGTTGCCCTTAAGGATATCTACAACAGCGCGTCTCCAAAGGAGAGGTTGCTAGTCTCGAAGGAGTACAAACATGGACAAAACCCCTGCGTATGACCCGATTGACCCGCGATTCTGGGACGAACAGGACCTCCGCGCCGAAGTGGAGCGGATCTTTAAGCTTTGTGCAGATTGCCGCCTCTGTAACAAGTTCTGCGGCAGCTTTCCCAAACTGTTCGAGGCCGTGGATACCTATTGCACGGACGAGCAATACGCCGAGGTCGATATCACCAAGTTCAAGCCGGAGGACGTCCAGACGGTGGTCGACCTCTGTTTCCAATGTAAACTCTGTTATATCAACTGTCCGTACACTCCCGGTGACCATGAGTGGGCGATCGACTTTCCCCGGCTGATGGCGCGGGCGAAAGCGCAAGCGGTCAAGAAAAAAGGGGTCCCTTTCCGCGACCGGGTACTGGGGAACCCCGACCTGGTGGGCAAACTCGCCTCCTGGACGGCACCGTTGGCGAATTGGGCCAATGAAAATAAGATCCACCGCCAATTCATGCAGGGCGCTCTCGGGATCCACAAAGACAAACTCCTCCCGCCGTTCGCGGCCAAACCGTTTGCCGCCCAGTACCGCACGGTGTGGAAGGGCATCCAGGGAGAGCCGGTCGCCAGTATCGCTTTTTTCGCCACCTGCTTCGTCAACTACAACGCCCCAGGGCTCGGTCTCGATACGCTCGAAGTCATGGCGCGCAACAATGTTGACGTGGTCTTGGCGTACGAACAGTGCTGTGGCATGCCAGCCTGGCATAACGGCGATATGGAGAGCGCCATTGCCGCGGCACGGAAGAACGTCGCGGTTCTTTCTCGCCACGTCGCAGCTGGCAGGACCGTCGTTGCCACCAACCCCACCTGCTCGCAAATGCTCCGTGTGGAGTATCCGCGGCTACTGGGCACGGAGGAAGCGAAAGCGGTCGCGGCGCGTACGACCGACCCGACCGAGTTTTTGGCGTCCCTCGCGGCGCAAGGAAAGCTCAACCGCGACTTCAAGACCGGTGCTGGTCGCGTGGCATACCATATGCCGTGTCACCTGCGTGCACAAAATATCGGCTACAAAACCCGCGATGTCTTGTCGCTGCTGCCACACACGAAGGTCGAGGTGATCGAAGCCTGTTCCGGACACGATGGCACGTGGGCGATGAAGAGAGAGAACTTCGAAGCCTCGTTGAAATGGGGGGGCCGGGCATTCCGCGAAATTACCCAGGCAGAACCGGACGTCACCTGCTCCGACTGTCCTCTCGCTGCCATCCAGATTCAACAGGGGACCGGGCGTCGCCCGTTGAACCCCATCGAGATCCTGGCCAGGAGTTACCGCGGAGAACAGATCATCGGAATGGACAAGCAGACATAGAGGTACCTCTACCTCCTGAGACGGAGGGAGGAGAAGACGTCGGCTTCTGCTAATGCGTCGCGCGGAAGAGGATGAGATACGCCACGGTCGCTAAGCCAAACAAGACCAAACCGTCGAACAGCTCCATACCACACCACCTCCACACACCACCCCACGCACGACACACGCGCTGCTGTGCATGCGCCGGGTTTTGCCTGTTTGGTGCTATTGTACCACAGGCGGTCTTCCTGGGCGCACCCCTCGTGCGTTAACGCCGCGTATCCCGTGCCCCTTTCTGGAGGAGGAATTCCACCATGGCGGTATGTCGGTACTGATCGGCCGCTGTGAGAGGTGTTCTGCCACTCTCGTTCTCTGCATTCACATCTGCGCCGTGCTCCACCAAAACGGTGGCAATCTCCATATACCCCTTCCCTGCCGCCCACGTCAGGGCAGTGTTCCCTACGCTATCCCGCGCGTTGACATCCGCACCGCCCTGCAGCAGCACCTTGACCACCTCGAGATGCCCGTTATCCGCCGCCCACATCAGGGCAGTCCAGCCATCGGCGTCCTTCGCATTGGGGTTGATACCTGCTGCTAAAAACTCTGCAACAAGCGCCGCATCCCCCTTTTGGGCGCTTTGCAGGAAGGCTGCCTCGCTGAACTGCACCCCGCGTTCTTCGAGCTTGCGGCGCGCCTCTGCCTGCGCCTGCTGTTGCTCGGCGGACGGTTCGGCCGGCGGTGGCTCCTGCGGCAGTGCCGCCGGTGCCGGAGCAGCCGGAGCAGGTGGCGGAGGAGCTTCGGCCGGTTGGGACGCCTCTTGCTGGGCCGCCTGCTCGGTTTCTCCAGGCCCCTGCTGGCACCCGATCACCGGGAGCAGAAATAAGAATACGCTCGCGACAATCTGCTCGCGCCTCATCGTCGCGCCCTCCTTGATTGAGATTCGTCCCTGTATCCCGCCTATACTGCCCGCGGGCATCTCTTGTCAATAAAGCGGGGCAGGCGCACAGTGACGGAATGCCAGTGGCTGCAGGATCACGGTCAGGTGTCCCGCCGACGGGCCGCCTCCTGGAGTTTGCCCAGCTTGAAATTATCCCAGGTCACGACCGTCTCTGGCGTGAATACTACCCAACGCCGCGTGGAGCCTGTCGCCGTCGCCGAGAAGGGAGGAGGGTTGTCGACCGGCGGGCGACCGTGTCCGCCGTTATACTTCCGACCCATCTGCACCTGCGCCTCTGCCAGGTGGGGATCAGCGTTTTCAGCAGCGGCATCCTCCAACACGACAGCCGTCCCCAGCATCATGATCCCTTGCAGTTCGGGAAACTTTTCGTTGCGATCCACCAACACCGTGCAATTGGGATTGCGCCGGAGATTGATCACCTTCTGTCCCCGTGCATAGGTGTAGATCTTTCCTCCGGCCCAGCCGAACCACATCGGCGTCACATTAATCCGCCGGCCCGGTCCCAGCGTCGCCATGCGCATGTTCCACTCCGTCAATAGGATCTCCTCGATCTGAGCAGGGTCGAGCGCCAATTCTTTTGCGATCGCCATCATTCCTCCTTCCTCGGACACACAACCATAGAAGAAAAGGCAGACCCAAGTTGCACGGGATCAACGTCCCCAAGTTCACTCGCCCTCGGTGGAGCCGTACACCGCAGCCCGTCCAGAAGGAGCAGGGACAGTGTCCCTGTAAATGCGCCGTAATTTGGCAAGGAACGTCGTGCGATTGAGTTTGAGCAACTGCGCTGCCATACTCTTGTTGCCGTTGGCACGACTGAGTGCTTTCTCGATATAGCGCCGCTCCAGCGCTTCGACCGCCCGGGTAATATCCAGATCATCCTCGTCGGCAAGCATCGGCGGGGCAAGATGTCTTGTGGATACGGCCGACACGATATGCGGTGGCAGGTCCTCCGGTGTGACCTGGTTCCCGCTCGCGAGAATGACCAGTTGTTCGACGAGATTTTCCACCTCTCGCACATTCCCTGGCCAGTCATATTCCCACAGCCACACCATCGTTTCAGTGGTGATCTGCACCTGACGGTGGTAGCGCTGATTCGCCTTGTCCAGAAAGTGGTTTACCAACAGGGGGATATCCGAACGTCGGGCCCGCAGCGGTGGCAAATGGATCGGAATGACTTGCAGTCGATAGAACAGATCTTCGCGAAAGGCGCGAGTTTGAATCTGCGTCCGCAGGTCCTTGTTCGTTGCGGCGATAATACGGACGTCGACAGGAACAGGGTGTTCCGCCCCAACTGGCCAGATCATCCGTTCCTGTAACACACGCAGCAACTTTGCCTGCAGCGATAGCGGCATCTCGCCAATTTCGTCCAAAAAGATCGTTCCGCCATGCGCCAGCTGGAACATGCCTTTGCGGGAGGCAAGGGCACCGGTAAAGGCGCCACGCATGTGGCCGAAGAGTTCGCTCTCGAGCAGCTCGCCCGGCAACGCCGCACAGTTGACCGCGACAAAGGCTTCTCTTCCGCGTGGCCCTAACGCGTGCAACTCGCGCGCCACCAGCTCTTTGCCCGTACCGCTCTCCCCAGTGATCAAAACGGTCGCATCGGTATTGGCTACCCGTTGGACCACCGCTTTGATTTTTGCGATCAGGGGATGCTCACCGACCAGCAGTGAACTGCCCGATGGAGAATTAGGATTCATACGATCGTGCGGGAGAAGAGACTCATCTCCTCCATCCCGCGTCTGGGAAGACGCCGATTCCATACCCATGCCGCTCTCCCTGCCTATCCATGCGGCCGATTTGCTGCGGTTCGCTCCTCCCGCCCTGTCTCAGAGAACCACCCGGCCCCAGTCGCGTCATCACAGGAGGCCATACCAGACATTGTTGTATAAAGCGGGCCGGATGAGACCGCAAGAGGCCCTGACAGCCGCCCCCCTTGCCAAAACAAAGCAGATGAACGAGAAGAGGTGTCATGCGCGTCTTCTACCGGCAGACCCTCAGTGCAGGTGCGGAGCGGCACTCTCAGGTGTCTTCTCTCGGCGGCAACGTTCGCTCCTTGTTCTCCACACCGAGCCGAGGCACGCAGTGCACCGAGACCCAGAGCGGCAAAAGCACGGGGAGTACCTCGCTGAACCTCATTCGTCGGTCCCGGAGTTTTCCCTTATCACGCCCAGCAAGGCTGTAGGACGGGAGGCACAATGACGGAGCAAGCGATCAGTCGTTATCCGATTCCTGCGCTCGAAGACTTACCAGAAGATATTCGGGCACGGATCCTCGCCGTGCAGGAGAAGGCTGGGTTCATCCCGAATGTGTTTCTCGCGCTTGCCCACCGGCCTGACGAATTCCGCGCGTTCTTTGCCTACCACGATGCTCTCATGCTGAAGGAGAGCGGTCTTTCGAAAGCAGAGCGGGAGATGATCGTGGTCGCGACCAGTGCGGCCAATGAGTGCCACTACTGTGTGATCGCCCACGGCGCAATTCTCCGTATTTACGCCAAGAACCCCCTCATCGCGGACCAAGTCGCGATCAACTACCGTAAAGCGGACCTCACTCCGCGGCAACGTGCCATGCTCGATTTTGCCGTCAAGGTTGCTGCCCACCCGCAAGAGCTTGAAGAAGCCGACTACGCGCGGCTGCGGGAGCAGGGCTTCAGCGAGGAAGATATTTGGGATATTGGCGCCATTGCCGCCTTCTTCGCCCTCTCCAACCGCATGGCCCACCTGCTCGATCTGCGTCCGAACGCAGAGTTTTATCGTATGGGCCGGGGTCTGTAGACAGGAGAACACCTCGGAGCGCAACGAGTGCCGCAGTCTCCCGCCACCCGTCTTCCCCGCCGTATCTCAGCTACTCGAGGGAGGTGTGGCATGCGCTCCCAACGAGAGACCGTTCAGCGGCGGAAATTACGCCGGTAGGCGACATAGTTGGCGCAGACATACCCGCCCAGCTTCTCCCCCGTGCGCCGCGAGGGCCAGTTGTCATCCAACACCAAGGTGTAGCTCAGGTACTTGGCACCCCGGCGGACTAACTGTAACAGTCCGTACCCCGCCATCGCCATGTTGACACCCTTTCCGCGCGCCGCGGGGCATACCCCAATCGCCAGCACGTTGAGCTTCTCTGCATCCGACAAGACACGGCCGGGACGCAGCACGGCATCGCGGCTATGTTCCGGGGTCACCAGCAGCATGCCCACAGGTTCCCCGTTGTAATAGGCGAGGACCGAAGTGTCGAGCATCCCCAACGGGGTCAGGGCGGCAAACAGAGAGCGGATTTCCGCCTCGGTAAACGGCGTCCAGCCCCAATGTGCACGAAAGGCCTCGTTGAAGGTGGCGGTAAACTCCGAGACACGACGGTCCTCTGGCACCTCTCGGAGGGGCAGAATCTCGTAACCGGCCCGACGGGCGGCGAGGAGCGCGTGTTCCCAGCGGGCAATCAGCTCGGGTCGCACGGCAATTTTGTAATCGACAAAGCCCTTCTCCAGCTCGAAGCCGGCGTTTTTCAGCAACGCATGATAGTAAGGCGGATTGTGGCGCAGGATCGTCGGCGGCAGGGATTCATACTCATCGATCACAAAGGGAAATTCCAGCATGCCGTAGCCGGCCCGTGCGGCCTCCGCCCCCTGCTGCTGCAACCAGGCGCACGCTGCGTCCATCAACCGCTGCACCGCCTCTCGGCTGTCGGGAAGAGCTTCGAACCACCACAGATGGCCGAGGCGCTCTTGCCAGTGGCGCTGGTAATGCTGGTCAATCACGGCCAGCACACGAGCGACCACGCGGTTCCTCTCATACGCGAGAAACGGCCGCATGGTACGGCCTCGTGCAAAGGGATGCTCTCCCCGCAACACCCGCAGATCGAACTGGACCGACGCCGGCCATCTCGCCGAGCGATGTGCATACACAACGTCCTGAAAATGGACGAATGCAGCCAAAGCCTCCTGACTCTCAGCACTGCGAATGAGAGGAGCAGCCATAACGTCCTCCCTCCCCCTCGGCACGCCACAGCTGATAGGGCGCGTTATCGGGCACGAACAGCTCACGCGAGAGCACAAAAAAGACGGTGTCGCAACCATTGACCGCAGCTCGCCGTGCCACCACCATCCCAGCTTTCTCCATCACACGCACGGAAGCGATATTCACGACCTCCGTACTCCCGACGACCCGGCGAAATCCCAACTCTTCAAACCCATACCGCAGCATGGCACGGGCGGCCTCGGTGGCGAACCCCTTTCCCCAATGCGCCGGCGCGACGCCGTAGAGGAGCTCTAATTCCGGCGGATCGCGGAAGTACCAGTACCCGCAGAACCCGATCAGCGCTTCCGCTCCCTGTTGGAACATTCCCCACAGGCCAATCCCAGCTTCCGCAAACAACTCGACGCTGCGGGCCACAATTTCTGCCGCCTGCTGCCGCGGGATCACTTGGTCATCCCACAGATATTTGCGGATCCCCGGCTCGGTCCAGAGTCGATGCAGCGCATCGACATCGCTCAGGGTGAGCGGACGGAACCACAACCGTGCTGTTGCCAGCCGAGCGATCCTTGCCATCGCACGCCCCTCCTCAGGGAACACACTCTACTCGATCGGACGACGGATCGCTATCGGGGAGCACGACAAAGAACGGAGAACTCCTGCTACCCGTCCGTACGTCCAGGACCGAGACGCTGCGGTGCCCGGACGATCAACAGAGCGATTTCGGGCGGAATCCCGAGGCGCATGGGATACCCGTAGAAACCGACACAACGGGTGACAAACATCACCATCTGCGGACGCGAGAAGATCCCTTGGTCAGGGATGCCGCACAGGCCAACCACGGTAAGCGCACGGTCGCGTCCCCATTGGACCCCGACGTGCCCGCCGTGCGTATGGCCACAGAGAACCAGGTCGGCACAGCCGTGCGGCAAAATGGCAAACGTCCGGGGGTCATGATTGAGGAGGATGCGCGGCACTCCTTCGCGCGGGCCCCAGGCACGCGTAATCGCCGCGTAGTGTTCCTCACGGCGAGAGAAGGAAAAAAGATAGTCGAGGCCGGCAATTTCCAGGTCGTGGTCGTCTATCGAGACGGTTGCCAAAGCGTCACGCAGTGTGACGACACCGGCCTCGCGCAGCCGATGGACGAGGCGGTGCGGATCGTCAAAATCGTGGTTCCCCAAACACGCCCACTGGCCGTACGGTGCGTGAATACGCGCCAGTGCTTCATAGAGCGGGGCGTCAAAGTCCCCGCTGCGGTGGGTGAGGAAATCGCCCGTGTGCAGCACGATATCCGGTCGGGCAGCGTTGGTCAGGGCAGCCATACGCAGAAGCCGCGCGCGATCCATCCCCCCACCCACATGGATATCGGACAGATGGGCGATGCGGAGCCCATCCAACTCGCGCGGCCAGTGAGGAACAACGAGGTGTCGCTCTTCCACGCGAAAGTCGTAGCTGAGCTTCACATTCGAAAGAGAGATGAAAAACGGCACCCCTGCACCGACAAGGCCCATCTGTTGTAGAAACTGTCGCCGCTCGGGCGAGGGTAACGACGTCGGGGCTTCGGGTCGCTGCACGCGGCAGATCCAGCGGAGCAGGCGACCAGAGAGCCGTCCCACCCCGAGCACGAGATAGCCCAGGAACAACAGTCCATGCGCGCTGTACCAGATTGCACCCACCCAGGCGATCCCCGGGGCCCGCAGCATCGGGATCGCTTCATCGGAGCGGGCGGTGAGCAGTTGCGCAGCCATCACCCCGTCGAGCAGCACGCTCGTCCATACAAACAGAACGAACAGACGGGCTGTCGTGGGCCGTGTCGCGAGCAGCTGCTCGAGAAACAGGCAGAGCTGCAGCCGCGCATACGAAAACGGGACGAAGGCGACCGGCACCAGCACCAGCAAGAAGAGCGCGCGTCGCACGCCCAGTGCCCACAGGACCACCGCGCCACCGAGCAGCAACAGATTGAGGCCGCACTGCCAGTAGCCTATCCAGCGACTGACAGGTGTCGCAGAATGCCCGAACAGTGCTCCGCCGTACCTCATGGCCGTGCACTCTCCATATCACGCCTCCCGCGCTTTGCCAGCTCCTTCTCCCCCCGCATCGCTATCCTCGCCAAGCAGAGTATGATAAGCAAGGAGCCTTTCAGAAAGGAGGCTGCAATGAACGCGGAGAATGAACGCATCGTCACGGCGTTTTGCCGTTCTCTTTTAGATGCAGATATGGCCAAAACTGTCGAGTACCTGGCGGAGGATGTCCATTACCACAATATCCCCTGGAAGCCGGTAACCGGCCGGGCAGCGGTGCGACAACTCCTCGACCCCTTGGTCCACGGTGCGAACTGTGCGATTACCAAAATGGACATCAAACATACCGCCTCGTGCGGCAATGTGGTGATGAACGAGCGTGTCGAGACGTGGGTGAAAGGCAGTGTCAAGATCGATCTCCCCGTCTTCGGCGTCTTTGAGCTCGAGAACGGAAAAATCACCCACTGGCGGGATTACTTCGACAGCGGCACGATACAACCGCTGATGGACGCGCTCAAGAACGCGTAGCGCTTCCCCCGCAACTCTCCCCCCTTTTCTCCCCCAGGGCTGACTACACGACAGTCCCTGCACCGGAGCGGAGCGGTCAGTTCGCTCTCCCCCGTAGGAGAGAGCCAGCGAGAGGAAGCCTCGGGGTTCACCCTTTCCCATCCCAGGCGAAGGACCAACTCTGGTTCCTCGCTGTACAAGTGTCGTATCGTGAACAGCGACAGGGAGAAGAGCGTGATCCACCGGAAGGGGGAAATCAACGCCCCGTTCCTCACTCCTCACCCGTTCCGGTACTCGTCCCCGCAATCACCGATCAACCGGAAGAGGTCACGGGATTTTTTCAGGACCTCACCGATCCGCCCGTGATCCTCTGCATCCAGCGAGAAGGAAAACACCCGCGCGTTCTCTTGTCGGTGCTCCCTGACGCCCAAACGGACGCCGACGATGACTCCTGCTACGGCCGGACGGTCTAAGATGTACCGTACGCCGACATTCGCGATGCTCACGCGATGTTTATCGGCGATCTGTTTGAGCACACCGAGCAGTTGCTGAAACAACTCCCACCCGCCCCAGGCGTCGATCATCTGCTTATATTTGCGCAGGCTGGCGGTGTGCAGGGTGTTCCAGCGCGGCTCGGGCTGCCCGAGGTAGTGCTCCGACAACAGGCCCCCACACAACGTGCCATAGGCCAACAGCTGAATCCCGTGCTCCCGGCAGAAGGGGATCATGCACACTTCGGGCCGGCGGTCAATCAAAGAAAACTGGACCTGGTTCGAGACGATACGAATCCCACGCCGGGTAATGAGCGCGAGATGGGCGGTGTCGAAATTGGTCAGGGCCAGGTGGCGAATTTTTCCTTCGTCGCGCAGTTGAGCGAGCGCATCGAGCGCATCGAGATAATGCGGATCGTTGTACTCCCACCAGTGAAACTGGAGCAGGTCCACTGTATCCACCGCCATCCGACGTAGCGAGGTGGCGATGCTATCCTCGACGATTTTGCGCGTCATACGTCCCAGCCGCGGCACCCATTTCGTGAATGCGCGGACAGAGGCAAGTACCTCGTGGCCACGCGTAGCCGCCAGCTGACGCCGAAATGCACCGATGAAGTCTTCAGCCGGACCGTAATGGTCTGCCAAATCCCACGTCGTAAAGCCGGCGTCATGGTAGGCAACCATATCGCGCAGCGCGGCCTGGGGGTCGATACGCCCGTGCGCGCCGGACACCTGCCACATGCCGTTCAGCAGACGGCAGATACGGAGGTCGGCAGTAAAGGAAAGATAGCTGTCTGCGGGAAGCATATGACCCTCCTTCGACGGTCCTCCGCCCTGTCGCCTGCAGGGTCTTCCGCGGGCGGGACGAGTCAGCCCGCCGGAGCGTGTGTTTTCACGCCACAGAGGAACTCGATCACTGCCTGACTAAATATATCGTTTTGGTCTCCAGCGACCATATGGCCCGCGCCGGCAACATCGACGTAGCGGGCGTGCGGCACGGCTGCGAGAAACTCTGCCGCCGTTTCTTCGCTGACGATATCGCTCAGCTTGCCACGGACGAGCAACGTCGGGACCCGCAGCGAGCGGGCCGCGGCCAGTAGGCGCTCGGGGTCACGCGCGCGGGCAAAACGGGTGGGGTTCATCAGTTGCGGGTCCCAATGCCAGCGGTACCGACCGTCGGGCCCGCGGCGGAGGTTTTTGGCTAACCCGCTCAAATCCTTTGGACGTGGCCGGTGGGGGAGGTATGCCGCAACCGCCTCCGCGGCCTCTTCGAGACTCGCGAATCCCTCCGGCTTGGCGGTCATGAACGCACGGATGCGCTCGACCCCCTGCGGGTTCACCCGCGGGGTGATATCGACCAAGACGACCGCAGTACTCACAGGCTGTGGGGCTTCCCCCTCGGTCAGCAGGGCGGTGATGCCACCGAGCGAGGCGCCGACGAGCACGGGGGGGTGATCGAAGTGCGCCAGTACTTGCCGCAGATCGGCGACGAAGGCGTCGATCGTATAGTTGCCGTCCGGCGCCCAGTCACTCTCGCCGTGTCCGCGCAAATCGAGCGTAATGGCGTACCACCCTTGCGCGGCAAGGACCCGCGCCGTCTCTCCCCAGGCGTGCCGAGTTTGGCCACCCCCATGGAGCAACAACACCGGCGGGGCACCCTGCTCGCCCCAGGCATCGCCAACGAGCTGCAAGCCGTTCACGCGATAGCGCACCCGCTGTGGTAAGGGCTTGTTCGGTTCCAACATAGTCCCCTCCAAGTGAGATATCGCAGACTTGTAGCGTACTCCCCCACCCTCGGCAATGGCAGAACGGTTCTACAGACGCACAGCAGACGGACCTTGACAGTATCAAAACTCCAGTCATAGGGTTACTGTGAATCCTGCAGAGGAGGTACCTTATGAAGGCCGCGGTCATCGAGGAACTGAACAAACCCATGGTCGTGCATACGAACTGGCCAGACCCTCAACCTGGTCCGCGCGACGCGATTATCCGAGTCGAAGCAAACGGTATTTGTCGGAGCGACTGGCACATCTGGACCGGAGACTGGGCCTGGATCGGCCTGCAACTGCAATTGCCAAAAGTGATCGGTCACGAGTTTTGCGGTGTGGTGGAAGAGGTGGGCCCCCAGGTGACCAAGTTCAAACCGGGAGACCGTGTCGTCTGCCCTTTCAACTTCAGCTGCGGGAGTTGTGAGCAGTGCCTGGCGGGTCATCAAAATGTGTGTCCGAACGTCGGCCCGGCCGGGTTTGTCTATAGCGGCGGCTACGGCAAGCTTGCGCACGTTCCGCTGGCGGATCTGAACCTGGTGCCGCTGCCGGAATCGATCCCGTTCGTCGAAGCGGCGAGCATGGGATGCCGCTTCATGACTTCCTTCCATGGGATCGTCGATCAAGCGCGTGTCCAGGCAGGCGAGTGGGTTGCCGTCCACGGCTGCGGCGGTATCGGGTTGGCCGCGGTCCATATCGCCTCCGCGTTGGGTGCCAACGTCGTTGCGGTGGACATCAACGAACAGAAGCTGGCGATGGCGAAGGAGCTGGGAGCCGTTCATACTGTGAATGCCGCCAAGGAGGATGCGCCCAAGGCAGTGCAGCAGTTGACCGGTGGAGGAGCACACGTTGCGGTAGACGCATTGGGCGAGGCGGTCACCTGTCGCAACGCGATCATGAGCCTGCGCACGCGTGGCCGCCAGTTGCAGATCGGCTTGACCACAAAAAAGGAGCAGGGCGAGGTCTCGCTGCCCATCGACATCATGGTGGTCAGAGAACTACAAGTGATCGGCACGGTCGGGATGCAACCACACCGCTATCCGGCCATGCTCCAGATGGTAGAAGCGGGCAAACTGCGACCCGGCAAACTCATCGGTCGCACGGTGCCGATCGAACAGGCCGGGGAGGTGCTGGCGTCGATGACGCACTACGCCACCATCGGGACCGTCGTGGTCAACCAGTGGTAGGGGCTCGGTCCGGGCGGCAAAAAAGGAGGGAACACCATGACGGACTATAGCCGTTACGAGTGCATCAAGGTGGAGAAAGCAGACACAGTCGCCACCGTCACCCTCAACCGTCCTGCAGCGCTCAATGCCGTCAACCCGCAAATGCACCACGAGCTCGAGCGCATCTGGCTGGATCTCGCCGAAGACCCCGAGGTCAATGCCATCCTGCTCACCGGTGCAGGCAAGGCGTTCTGTGCAGGTGGCGATGTGAAAGGGATGGCGGCGCGGGCAGGAGGGGACGGCGAACCGCGTCGCTTTCGTCTCAATCCGGCAGGCGGAAAGCGACTCATCCAAAACCTCCTCGAGGTCGAACAGCCCATTATTGGGGCCATCAACGGTGACGCCGTCGGTTTGGGAGCAACCATCGCCCTCTTTTGCGATGTGATCGTCGCTTCAGAACAGGCACGTTTTGGCGATCCGCACGTGCGCGTCGGCATCGTCGCTGGGGATGGGGGAGCGGTGATCTGGCCATTGCTGATCGGTCCGGCACGCGCAAAAGAGTTTCTCATGCGGGGCCATCTGATTACCGGTGCCGAAGCGGCGCGGATCGGGCTGGTCAATTACGCCGTCCCTCCGGAGCAGGTACTGCCGAAGGCCAGGGAGATCGCCCAGGAACTCGCCGACGGACCGCCCTGGGCGATCCGCTGGAGCAAACTCTCGGTGAACAAATGGCTCAAGGACCAAGTCAACCTGATCCTCGACGCATCGCTCGCCTACGAGATGATCACGTTTACAACCGAGGACCACAAAGAAGCCGCACGTGCCTTTGTGGAGAAGCGGAAGCCGCACTTCCAGGGACGCTGAGCCTGAGCTGCGCTCTGCCTTTGCAGGCTCGGGGCTCCCACCGCGACGGTGACAAACGGCGCGTAGGAGGACGGGTATGAAAGCGATCCGTCTGTATGAATTTGGTCCCCCAGAGGTCATGCGGCTGGAAGAGGTACCAGATCCACACCCTGGTCCAGGGCAGGTTGTGGTCCGCATCCACGCCGCGGGAGTCAATCCTGTCGATACCTACATCCGCTCCGGGATTTATCCGAAACCGCCGGTCCCCTACACGCCCGGGGCGGACGGCGCTGGTGTGATCGCTGCTGTGGGTGAAGGGGTGACCCGTGTGACGGTCGGCGACCGCGTGTACGTGGCCGGAACGCTGAGCGGTACCTACGCAGAGTACGCGCTGTGCAGAGAGACTCAGGTGTATCCTCTCCCGGCTCACGTCTCATACGCGCAAGGGGCGGGGGTGAATATTCCGTACGCGACCGCGTACCGCGCGCTCTTCCAACGCGCACGAGCAGCTCCCAGTGAAGTGGTGTTGGTACACGGTGCAAGCGGTGGGGTCGGGATCGCTGCCGTGCAGCTCGCCCGCGCAGCCGGACTAACAGTAATCGGCACTGCAGGGACAGACAAAGGCCGCCAGCTCGTACGCCAAGAGGGGGCCCAGCACGTCCTTGACCACTCGGCTCCAGGCTATCTCGCGCAGTTGACAACGCTCACCGACGGCCGTGGTGTCGATGTGATCCTGGAAATGTTGGCGAACGTCAACCTCGGCAAGGACCTCGGCGTCCTCGCCCCAGGGGGACGGGTCGTGCTCATTGGTAACCGCGGCCCCAACAACCAAGGCACCGTCGAGATCAACCCTCGCGAGGCTATGAGCCGGGATGCGACGATTTTAGGCATGAGCCTGATGAACACCCCCGTACAGGAGCTCGCGCGCATTCATGCCGCTCTGGTCGCCGGCCTGGAGAACCGCACCCTGCGTCCCGTCGTCGGGCAGGAGTTTCCCCTGGCTGAGGCACCTCGGGCTCACCACGCGGTCATTGAAGCGCATGCCTATGGCAAGATCGTGTTAGTGCCCTGAACGCAGTAGGCAAAGAGCATGCGCGGAGCACCGGAGGCCGAGTGCCGGACACATGCCACTGTCGTCCACCGAGGTGCCAACCAGGCCTAAACGGTCAACCGTCACGCTCCGCACGTAGAGCAGTGGTGATCAGGGCGGCTTGGGCTTCCTGTCTCACGGCAGCGATCTCGCCATGCCGAGGACCTCGCCGAGGCTCTCCAGAAAGCGGCGGAAGTCATCGAGCGTCAGATGTCCCATATTGGCCACACGGAAAATCCCGCTCTGGAGTTCGCCCTGTCCCTCGTAAATGACGAACCCTCGCTCCTTCAACGCATCGTGAAGCGCACGGTAGGTCATTCCTGCAGGCAAGAACAGCGATGTCAAGGAGTTCGACTGGTATGCCGCAGGCAGCAAGGGCTGGAGGCCCAACTGCGAGAAGCCGTGGCGCAACAACTGTGCCGCCGCCCGATAGCGTTGGATCCTACCGGCTACCGTCTCTTCCAACAATTCATCCAACGCCGCATCGAGGGCATACCACGCCTGGACCGCAGGAGTGAAGGGCACACTGCGCCGTTCTTGTGCCTCCCAGTGCAGTGGCAGATGCAGAGAGAACGAACGCCGGGGATAATCCCGCATCTTCTGCATGACTTTCTCGCGCACGAGGACAAAGGCGACGCCCGGCAAGCCTTGGACACACTTATTGGCCGTGCACGCACACACGTCGATCCCATCGCGCTCCAGGTCGAGCTCCTCCCCGCCGAGTGCGCTGACGGCATCCACGAGGAGCATTTTGCCCATCCGCTGCGCGAGCACACCCACCTGCGCCACAGGGTTCAACAGCCCCGTCGTGGTTTCATGGTGCACGAGCGCAATGGCGCCCACGGTCGGATCATGGGCACAGACCTGCTCGATCTGGGTGAGATCGGGCCGTTCCGTCCATCCATAACGCAGCTCCACGGTGGGGATGCGATGTGCTTCGGCCATCCGTAGTATGCGCTCCCCGTATACACCGTTGTTGATCACCAATAGTTTTGTCCCCGCGGGCAGAGCAGAAGAGACCATCGCCTCCACCGCCAGGGTGCCAGAGCCGCTCAGGGGGACGGCAGTATACCCGCGCGGGGCGAAAGCCCGGAGGAGCTTCGAGCGTATCGCCGCGACCAGGTCGGAGAACTCTTCTTCCCGGTGGCACACATCCCCCCGCAAGAGCGCGTCTCGCACGCGCGGCGACACGTTGACCGGACCGGGATTGAGGAGGATATATTGACGCATCAGCACGTGCCCGTCATGCATCCTGCAGCAAAAACAGGATAGAAAGATGGATGACCACCACAGACTCCGCTAGCGTGAGCGTGTCTCTTGATCGGACGGATCGGATGCCGCTGGTCGCCAGCCTCTGATCGCCGCTGCAAAGCGTGCTGCGATCTCGGGAGGGTCATGGGTGATCCGCCCAATCTGGCGTTCCTCGCGATCCGGCTCGATCTTCACCAGCAGGAACGCAGGTCCGCGCTGAACGAGAAACTCCTGAGCGACCGTTCGCAGCGCCGCCGGGGTGTCGACCCGCTGGACCCGCACATAGCCGCTCGCACGGGCGATTGCGTCCAACGCCACCTGCGCCGAGATGGTACGCTGATTGCCGGTCGAGCCGTACACCTCGTTGTCGAACACAATATGCACCAGGTTCGCGGGTTGCATCGCTCCAATGAGCGCAAGGGCACCGAGGTTCATGAGCACATTGCCATCGCCATCAAAGACGACGACCCGCCGATCCGGCCGATTCAGGGCGACTCCCAAGGCGATGGAGGACGCCAAGCCCATCGACCCGATCATGTAGAAATTCTCGGGACGATCCTTGAGGTGAAACGACTCCCGCGAGATGAAACCGTTCGCATGCACGACCAGTTCCTCGTGCAACAGCGGCACGATCACTCCAAGCGCATCAGCCAGCTTCACCGGATCACTCCTGGAGGCAGCAATAAGGCAACCGGCGTGCTGCGCTGCTGCACGGTGTCCCTCGCCCACCGCAGACTCTCCGCCACAGTCTCGGCCGCGAGCACCTGATAGGGGATCCGCAGGGTCTCCAACACCGCGGGCGAAATCTCTCCCATCAGGAGATGCTCAGGCGCATCCTTCCCCTGGTAACCTCGCCAGGTGATCAGCAACAAACACGGCAGGCGATAGAGAAGGGAGAGCGACGCAAGCGCATTCAGACACACCCCGAGACCCGAGTTTTGCATAATCACGACGGGCCGCTTGCCAGCCATAGCTGCGCCAGCAGCCAGCCCCACGGCCGCATCCTCGCGCGTCTCTGGAACGTACCCACCTTGCTCTTCGAGAAGGGCTATCACACTTTTGACCAGTGAGCACGGCACCCCGGTAAAGAAATCAAACCCGCTCTCCACGAGCAGTCGACAGAACTCCGCACCTGCGATCATCGACAACGCCTCTCACGCTGAAGACCGAGAGGGTCACTGTTCCAGTCCACCGCCACTCCTTACCTGCGCCCCGAGGCTCTCCTTTTCTCCTGCGCCAGAGACTCCTCAGGCAGGGGATGAGCAGAAGGCATTCCGACCCCCTGCAGCGGGGCGTGAAACAGCAGGAGAGGAAGAACGACGAGCGAAGCTACCAGCACACTGCCCACGGCCAGGGTCAAGAGGAGGCCGATGCTGAAGATGCCGTAGTACTGGGCAACCATTAAACTGCCGAATCCCACCATGGTGGTGAGGGAAAACAACGTCACCGCCCGCCCGGTGCTGCCCGCCACGAGGGCCGGTCCGCCCTCCCCTTCCTCGCGGAAACGATGCACGAGATGAATGCCGTTCTCGATCCCAATGCCGATGATGAGGGGCACCACCACGAGATTGGCCAGGTTGAACTGCAACCCAAAGAGCCACATCCATCCCAGAGTCCAAATCATTCCCAGACTGAGCGGGAGCAGCGCCAACAGGGTATCGCCAACTCGCCGGAGGGTCAGGAAGGTCACCACAGCAATAGCGAGGAAGGCGTAGAAGCCGCCCTCGATGTAGCCGTCTTTTATCGCCCGGATCGACTCGTAACCGATGATCGGCGAACCGGTCACGTCGGGATCGACCTGGCGTAACTGTGTCACGAACTCTTCGAGTGGCTCTCGCTCCCAGACGTTCTTCTTGGGATAAATCTGCAGCAGGAACTTCGAGCCATCGTTGCTGACAAACCGTCGCGCCAGCTGCGGCGGGATATCCGCAAGCGTCACAGGTCCTGGAGGATTCAGGTTACTGCGCAACAAGGACCACTTCTCCTGGAAATCACGGAAGAGCTCCTGTTGAAAATGCTCGAGAATCGTTTGCGCCACAGACGTCGGAACAGTCTGGAGTCCCTCTATCACTGTGTACAAACTCTGGCGCGCCTCGCGCAGCTCGTCCTCCGCCGGTTTGCGCTGTGGATCCCACTCCGTATTGTCCTCTCGGAGTTTCAGCCGCAGACTGTCCAAGGTGCGCCGCAGAGCAGCGAGATCCACCGGAGACGGCGCAGCCAGAACAGGGGGCAGATCCTCAACCAATGGAGCGAGCGCCCGCACCAGCGATATCCGCTCCTCCTGCTCAGTGGGAATCAGCGCAGCAACGCTCTCCACGGTCTCTACCGACGGCAGCGCTTCAAAGGCTGCCGCTTTGCGCATCGCCTCCTCCGGAGACGAGGCCGTCGCCAGCGCATCCCGCGAAGAACGTTCGGAGTGGGCGATAATCCGCAACTCCCACTCGACCGACTCCGTACCGTGCGCCTGCAGGTTCAAGAGGTTATAGTCGAACGAGACGGTCGGGACAGTAGCCAAGGCCCCAAGGGTCAGGAGCCCAGACAGGGCGAGCAGCACCCACCGCCCCTTGCGGATCGCTGTTCCGAGACCGGAGAACACCCCGGCAAGGGCGACTTTTTCTTCCGCTGCCGCTTTCCAGGGCCAGTACGTCTCCATAACCATCACACAGGCCGGCAGCACCGTCACAGTTGCCAGCAAGCACAACAGAATGCCGCCCCCGGCGATCAACCCAAGCTCTTGCATCCCACGGAAATCCGCCAGCATAACGGCGGCAAAGGCTAACGCGGTCGTAAAGGCTCCGGCACTGATCCCGCGCACGGTGTTGCCGAACACCCCGTGGAGCGCAGCCACGACATCCTGCCCGCGACTGCGTTCTTCCTCATAGCGTGCAATGAAATGCACGCCGAAATCGTCCGCGAGGCCAAGCAGCATAGGCGCAACAAAGACGGTGATGATCGTGAGGTGACCGACCGTGAGGGTAACGAACCCCATCGTCCAACTCAGTCCCACCGCCAAGGTCGTCACGATCAGCAGCGGATGGCGGAGCTTGCGGAAGAAGAGGAGATAGAGGAGGGTGACCCCGATGAAAGAGACAACGGCTGCAACCTGGGCGTCCGTCTGGGCGCTCAGCGCTTCGTCACTGTCCAAGGCCTTCGTTCCAGTGACCCCAGCCTCCAGGCCTGGGAAGGCCGGACGGAGCTCCGCAATCGCGCGACGAATCGCCGCGATCGACGCTGCGCCTTCGGCGAAACCCGCTTCCTCCGACTCACGCGGTTCCACCATCAGAAAGAGGAAGCGGCGATCACTCGACACCAGGTATCCGTCATTTTCTATCAGCTCATCGGCTTCCCCGAAAAAATCCGCCCACGGCGAACTGTAGCGATACGCTGGCGTGGTCAAGGCACGCGCCATCTCCTGCAAGAGCGACTTGAGAAAGCCGATCTGGACAGGATCTCGCTCCTCCGGTGCCTCCCGCGCGGGAGCATCCAGGCCGAGGAACCCGGACACGAGGTGCGAGACCATGCCAGTACTGACCTGCTGGTTGATCGCGCGAAACAGGGTGTTGAGTCCCGGCAGCACCGTCAGGTCACGCACGAGATCGCGATACTCCTCCAAGCTCTCGCGCAGGGCGCGTAAATCGTCCGGGGTCAAGTACAGCAGCTTTTTTCCTTCCAAAGAGGAGGTGTCGATACGGTAAAACACCTCGGTCACATGGGTGGTATCACGCTCCAGCACCGCGGCTAAACGCGAGACAAAATCTTTTCCCTGCTGAAAATCACGAGGCTCGACCACCACTACGACCTGGTCGATCCCCATGAACTCGCGCGCATACTCCTCGTCGAGCTGCAGGTAGCGTTTGTCGCTGGCGATCAAATCGTTACGGCCGGTGACGAATTGCAAATTGCGCGCAGTGTAGAACACACACAGCACGGTTGCCAGCGCGCATACGCAGAGGATCGTTTGCGGATAGGTCGTGTTGAGGCGCGCCAGGAACTGGAGCAGCTCCCGCTCTCCGGCCACAAGTCTACGGCCCAGATATGTCATCAGGCGGGACGGCACGGGTGCTAGCTCTCCTCGGCCAGTTTCTCGCGCATCCGCCTCACCAACCCCTGATACGACTCTTTCGCGATGACCTGCTGCATCTGGGTGCGCAAATTCGTCACCAAACTGACGTCGTCAAGCAGGACATCGGTAATCACCCATCTCCCTGCTTTCTGCCGCAACCGATACCCAATCGTGACCACCCCTTCCTGCGGATGACTGACGACGGTCTCTACTTCCGCCTCGTTCCCGTTGACGCGCTCGGTGGTAAATTCGATCTGGAGATCGCGGAAGAATTCGGCCGACTTCGGATATGCGACTTTTTGCACGAGATCCTGTAACAACTGGACAAAATCCTGCTGTTCGCGCGCGCTCAACTTGCCCCACTGGGGCCCGAGCACGTGCTGCGCCAACTCCTGAATGGCCAACGTCTCCTCCGTCACTTTGCGCACTTGGGCAGCGGAGTTGTCGGTATTTTTATACGATCGGACCGACCCAATCAGTTGCTTGACGATTTCCGCCGGCGTTTCCCCCCAGCCCTGGGAGACAACTCCAAACACCACAGCAGCGATGACGCAGAAGCTTGTCAGACGACGGATCCTCATATTGCTGGTCCTCCCGAGAGAAGCGGGTAGTTCTCCTGTTGGCAGCACCAAAGAGCCACAGACTGGCTCGCTGGTCCTAGGGAGGAACACGAAGTGGCGCAATTTGTTCCACCAGAGCGCGTTTGCCTCCGGATCGTCACTCGCATTTCTTCCCCTCCCAGTACGGACTGAGGAAATATTGACCGCTGCAGTAGTGGTTTCTGATCTCCCTGGTATCGTTCCGCACCTGCGCAGTCAGCCCACTCCCAACATACGCCGCCGGCACGCTCAGAAGGCCGGCGACACACACCCCTCCTTTGAAGGGAAGAAAAAGCACGGTACGAACCACCGCCGTGACGCCCTTCCAAGCGCCATCCTCAGGAGCTGCACCTGTAGGAGTAGCAGCAGGCGCAGCCGCGGCGCAACTGCAGCAGAGACAGAGCGCCAGGAAGAAGCGTGCACGGGCCATGGGTGGTCTTTCCAGTGCTCAGTATTGCAGTTCCGAAACCTCTTCCCCGACGACCAGGCTCAGCTTGGCCAGCGCCACATTATAGTCTCTCACGGCCTCGTAGTAATCATTCGTCGCGCGGGTGTAATTGCCCAGGCTCAGGAAGACCTCTTGCGGTTCCCCAATGCCGAGTTCGAAATTGGCCACAGCCAGGGTGACCAAGGTCCGTCCGGCTCTCCGACCGTCCGCCGTCACGCGGATCCGTTCTTCCGCCTCTTTGACATTGAGATACGCTTCTTTCACCTCGAGCGGAAAGCTCATCACGGCTGTTTTCTCTTGCGCGCGCAGCTTCATCAGTTCCGCACGGCTTCGCGCCACCTTGGCCGCGGTTTCGGCAAACCCGAGACTCCACCGCACCCCGACGACCGGTCCCCCACCGCCGAAATTGAAGTTATCGTAGGCGAAGGGATTGGTCTGGCGAGAACGGTCCGGCGCATAGGCGTAGCGAAACGGAATCGCAAAGAAAACGGTGGGGAAATAATCGCTCGTCGCCACGCGCAGTTCCGCCTCTCTCGCCTGCAGCCCCAGGCGCAGTTTGCGCCATTCCGGACGGTTCGCAAACAGCCGTTCGACGTAATAGTCGAGCTCCTTCAGGTGCGCCGGTTGGGGGGTGAGGGTCTTATCGGCGATCTCAAACTGCGTTGTCTGCGGCAGTCCCATTGCCCGCAGGAGAGCCGAGCGCGTCAACTCGATCCCGTTGCGCAATCTCGCTTCTTCCTTGGCCACGCTCGCATAGCCGATACGCAAATTTAACAGATCGAGCTGGGTGATTTTATCCTCTCTGAGCCGTTCCTCGGCCACCGCGACGGCCTTCTCGAACCCCGAACGCACGTCGTTCATCAACTCCTGGACCTGTCGCGTATAGAGGAGGGTGTAGTACAGCTCCTTCACTTCGCGGATCGCCTCGGCTTTGCGCTGTTCGACGCTGACCAGCTCTTGCTCGAGTCCTTTTTGGGCCGCTTTGAGGCCGTTGGGCAGCTTTCCCCAGGTAAACAAAGGATAGGCAATTTGGCCCTCTATCCGCGTGAACGGGCCCAGATCGCCGATTCCTCCCTGTCTGAACCGCAGGATATTTCCTTTGGCATCATTCACGACCCCGGTAATATTGACAAATTCCCCGGTTGGGTAGTACCCCGCTTCCGCTTGTTGCACGTCGCTTCTGCGAATCTCCACGTCCCACCGCACTTCCTGTACAGCAGGATGATATTCCATCGCACGCCGGATGCAGTCTGTCAGGGAGAGCCGTAACGGTCCCCCCTCCTCTGCTGGCTCTGCAGCCCTGGACATGCTTGCTCCCCCGAGGAGCAGGGGCACCGCTATCATCAGTGGGAATCGCACGATGATATACAGTCGCCGCAATGCCATCATACGCAGAAACTCCTCAACCCCATGAACCCAGACTCGGCGGTGCCCCAACCCTTACCCTAGCCATCCCGGTTATGCAACACGAGCTTCCGACCCACTGCACGGGGAGGAGCGGCGGGTTCTCTCGTGCCGGGAGCGGATCCCGTCTCGATGCCTAGAGTTTGGTTGGCAGGGAGATCGTTGCCGTGCCGACCACCCATCGCTCCCCCTCATCGTTCTCCATCCAGAGATCACACTCAGCGGTGTGATCGGCCTCGTTTTTCTGGGTGATCGCTCCGCGCAGGTGAATCATGCGATCCGGGAGCACAGGGTTACGGAATGTAGTCCCGAGGCGGATGATGGTTGCCGCCCGGTTCCAGTCGCTAATCATTCGGGCGAGTAACCCCATACTCATCACGCCAGGGGCGATCATGCCGGGCAGCCCTTCTGCACGTGCTCCTTCGTCATCAGTGAAGCGTGGGAAGTACATGTTCGCGGTGCGGGCATACCGCCGCACCAGGTCTTTGCTCAGGAAGAGGTCGAGTCCCGCGATCTCGTCACCCTCTTCAATGTCCTCAAAGTAGAGTATGTTCATCGTTGCATGATCCTATGGTCGATGACTGCGACCTTCTCACCCCGCTGGTTTCTGACCTCGTTGCGAATGACGATGAAATACATCGACCCGGTCCGTCCGGTCTTCTCGTAGATGTCATGAATGGAACTCGCCATGGTGAGCACATCGCCAGGCCGGACCGGAGCATAAATTTCCAAGTCCCGTCCGGCATCGAATCCGGTCTTGCCAAAGCGGGGCAGGTGCTCTGGCATGAATTTCTTGGCCCGCAGTTTGGTTACAAAGGTGGGCGGCGCCACCAGCCCGCCATAGGGACCGCGCGCGGCCGCCGCTTCGTCCGTGTACAGAGGATTGGTTTCACCGAGGGCGGCGGCAAATTCAAGTATCTCCTCCTTGGTTACAGGAGGGAAGGTCGTTTCGTCAAATACCTGCCCGAGGATCGAGCGGTCAAAGTCCAGCGCCATAGGTCAATCCCTCAGGAGTGACAGAGGGTTGCGGTTTCTTGGGGCGGAAATCCACCGGACGATAGCCCCCGGTACGCAACGCCTCCACAAGCTCCTCGATATTCTTGATGTCGCGGTCGAACTCGGTCGCGCACAGACCGACGAAACTCACCAGATGCGAATCGCTGCCACCGAAGGCATGATAGCCGTACGCCTGCACGAGGCCGGCAACTCGCTCATCTTCTCCCTTTTTACTGCCCCCGTTCAAGGCCTCTACCCCGACGACCCCCTCTAGCGGCGGCTTTTTCTGATAGTGCTCGATCAACCCGATCGTCGGCCGACCAGGATGACAAGGCATGGCGATGCCGCCCATGCGGGCAACTTCGTTGATGAGTTCCTGGGCGTTGAGGCGCACATTGCGAAAATCAAAGCGCGCGAGGATATCGTCATTTACCCCGTACACGAGCATATGACCGTAATCGGTCTCGACTTCGGATGCTTTGAGAATGAGAATGCCGTACTTGTCCTCCAACGCACGATAATCAGCAGCGCGATTAAATTGCCGGTGTTCGGTGAGCACCAACCCCTCGATCGGTCGTTCGTCGCGTTTGCGCGCCAGCCATTTGAGATACGCTTCGACCGGCGCACGACTGTCATCTGAGGCTTCAGAATGGAGATGAAGATCAAGAATGCGTGCCATGGTACGTCCGAAATAGCCTGCCGCCTCAGCGGCGAAGCTTTTAGCGCCTGAGGTCAAAACTCATGGTGCCAGAACTCTGGCGTTCTGGCAATGCGGAATCGATCCAACAGGTATCCACCCTGCGGCGCTACGATATACGATAGTGGTTCACTTCCCGACCGGCTTAAAGACAGGGATGGAGAGGTCGGGGGTCACATCTTCAAACGCCACTTCCACGGGCATATCGATCCGCACTTCCTCGGGTTTGCAGCCGACAATATTGGTCAGCATGCGCACCCCTTCTTCGAGCTCGACATAGGCCATCACGTACGGCAGGTTCTCGCGAAATCCGGGGCTTTGGTTTTGATAGGTAACGGTAAAGGTATACACCTTGCCCCGCCCGCTACACTTGACCCACTCCAGGTCTTGGGTCAGATCCTCCGGACAGAAAGAACGCGGATAGTAAAACACCTTGCCGCAGTGGCGGCATTTTTGCACGTACAGCTCATGGCGGGCACAGGCTTCCCAGAAGGGTTTCGACTCTTCATCGACGCGAGGGATCGGCTTTCTCTGCTTCCTTTCTTCGGCCATCGCTTTTCTCCCTTCATACGCCGAGAACCAAGGTCGCCCCGCTGTGGCGCAACCCTAAAGTTCCCCCAGTTCCGTGACAGAGGGCCAGCCGGCAATCTTTGACCTGCCGCTCGCCACATTCACCGCGTAGTTGCTTGGTCGCTTCGATCACCAGAAAGATGCCGCGCATGCCTGGATGATTGGACGACAACCCACCCCCGTCGGTATTGATCGGCAGTTCACCTCCTAAACCGATCCGCCCGTGCTGCACGAATGCGCCGCCTTCTCCCTTCTGGCAAAACCCCAAACTCTCCAGTGTCACCAGCACGGTGATGGTGAAGGAATCATAGATCATCGCCATGTCGATATCTTTGTGCGTCACTCCGGCACGGGCCAGCGCTTTGGGACCGGACTGTTTGGCCGCGGCATCGGTGAGATCACGGCAACCCGCACTGGTATGGTAACAGGCTTCGGCCGCCCCGAGGATGTAAACCGGCTTTTTCTTCAGGTCACGCGCACGCTCCGCCGAAGTCACCACCACTGCTCCACCCCCGTCAGAGATCATACAGCAGTCGAGCAAGTGGAGCGGCGAGGACACGATGCGCGAGGCGAGCACGTCTTCGACCGTGATGGGGTCGCGAAACTTGGCAAAGGGGTTTAGCGAGGCGTGGCGTCGCATGGTGACAGCGATCTCCGCCAGCTGCTCGCTCGTCGTGCCAAACTCGTGCATGTGCCGCTGAGCGACCAGCGCATAGTCACCCACGGTGGTCGGACCAAAACAGGCCTCGAACTGGTCGGGGGGATCGGATCCGGCCCCGCCACCCGTGCCGATGGCAAAGCGGTCAGACGACCACGTGCTGCCATAGACAATCAACGCCACAGTGCAATAGCCCGCCGCGATCGCCGCCGCGGCATGTGCCGTGTGGGCCACGAACGACGAACCACCAATAGACGTGGAATCCAGATAATCGGGATTGAGATTGAGATGCTCAGCGAGCGCGACAATCCCCATCGGTCCGACGCCTGAGGTAAAGAGTCCATCGACATCTTTGATCGACAGCCCGGCGTCCTCGAGTGCCCCGCGGGCGCTCTCGGCCATGAGTTGATACTGGGTCTTATGGGGCGCCCAGCGCAGCGGGTGCTCGTACACCCCGACAACAGCAGCTTTTCCTGTAATGCCCATGTTCGTTACCCCTCAGCTAAAAAACGCGCGAATCGCGTCACACGCTTCCTGTGGCTTCTCCAGCGGTAACCAGTGTCCTGCCTCCGGAATCACGGTCAGTTTTGCCCCTGGGATACGATCGCGGAGCTCTTCGCTCTGAGCGAGCGGGGTGATCACATCGTCCTGTCCAGCCAGCACCAGCGTCGGCACACGAACGTCTCCGAGCTTGTCCCGCAGATCGATCTCCGTACAGGCGACGAGGTCGAAGTAGCGCACGCGCGGGTCGGTTTTAATCTGTTCGGCCCATCCTTCCTGGACAATAGCCATTGGGGTCTTGGGCGAGCAGGCCTCTTTGGTGAAGGGTTGCGGCATCCGTCCCAGCATCACCTGCCGCCACGTCTGTAGCCGTTCTGGTGGGATGCTGAATTTCGCCGCCGTGCAGGTCAGCACGAGCCCCTCGACCATATCCGGATGGCGGAGAGCCAAATCCAGTGCCACTGCACCACCCATAGAGTGGCCGATCAGCACCGCGGGACGTACCCCCAACTTCTTCCAGAAGGCATAGGCGAAGTCACTGTAGGCAGAGACGCTCTTGAGGCTCTCGGTCCCGCTCGAGCGCCCATGCCCAGGGTAATCGAAGGCCAAAGGACTATGCTGGGGGGCCAGAAGGTCGAGCATTTTATGGCCAAAATGGCCATTGCTGCCTGCACC
>JANWXO010000002.1:31232-45753 GCA_025057295.1 Candidatus Binatia bacterium
ATCGGGCACCACCTGTGGCAGCGTCGTCCGGCCGGTGTGGAAATAGTGCACCGCATAGCCGTCAACTTCGATGTATTTGGTCGGCATGGTTTCCTCGCAGGAAAAGGCTCCCCCTTGACTACTGAGCGAGCCCAGGTTTGTCAAGGGTTGGACCGTGGATAGCCGACCTGTCGATTGTCTGCTATGAGCAGGAGGAAAGGAGGAACTGCGATGAGCGAGGCCACACAACGGTCATCGTTGCTCGACGGCATCAAGGTGTTAGATTTCACCCGCGCGTTGGCCGGGCCAACCTGCACGCGTATCCTCGCCGACTTGGGCGCCGAGGTGATCAAGATCGAAGACGCCCCGACCGGAGACTTCGCCCGCGGCATGTTTCTCGTTACCGAGAACCTCAGTGCCATGTTTCAGTACACCTGCGCCGGGAAAAAAAGTCTGTGTGTGGATTTCAACAAACCGGCAGGCATCACCATCGCCAAGGAGCTTGCTGCTCGGGTGGACGTCGTGGTGGAAAATTTCGCCCCGGGGGTCATGCACAAACTGGGGCTCGATTACCCTGTGTTGAAGGCGGTCAACCCGCGACTGATCATGGCCTCTATTTCTGGCTTCGGCCAGTTCGGTCCGTGGGCCGACCATACCAGCTACGACATTATCGGCCAGGCGATGAGTGGCGTCATGCACATGACCGGCGAGCCCGACGGACCTCCCCAGTACGTGGGAAATTACATTGGCGACCCGAACGCTGGCGTACATGCGGCCCTGGCGATCTGTGCCTCGTTGTTCTACCGCGACCGTACCGGCAAAGGGCAGTATATCGACATCGCGCAAGTGGACGCCCTGCTCTACCTCGACATGGTGAACGTCCCGTACTACGCTCTCACAAAAGGTGCGCAAAACCCAAAGCGTTTCGGTGCGCATCACTACGCGGTCGCGCCGCTCGGGGTCTTTCGCGGGAAAGACGGCTACGTCGTGATTCAGGCGGTCGAGCATCAGTGGCCCAACTTCGCCAAAGCCATCGGCCGCGAAGACCTGATCACCAACCCCAAGTTCGCTACGAACGCCAAGCGGTTGGAGCATCGTGACGAGCTGATCGCTATCATCGAAGCCTGGCTGCAGTCTTTCCCCAGCAACGACGCCGCTTTGCAGGTGCTTGCGCAATGGCGTATCCCCTGTGCTCCGGTGCTCGACATCGGCGGCGCGCTCCACCATCCCCAGACGCAAGCACGCGGCATGGTCACAGAAATCGACCACCCCCTGCTCGGGAAGATCCCCATCGTCAACACCCCGTTTGTCCTCTCGGAAACCCCCCGACGCATCCAAGGACCTGCCCCTCTGTTAGGGCAGCATAATGCGGAGATTCTCTCCGTATATCTGGGGTACTCGAGCGCTGAGATCGCTCGCCTGACCGCGGATGGAGTGTTGGTCGAGGACGAGAGAGTCAGAGACCTGCGTGCCAAGGGTGTCATCCAATAGGACGCCGAGGCGCGTCCCCACACAGCCCGGCAGAGCACGAGAGAAGGCTGCGTGTTCCGTCGTGAGGCACGCAGTCGTTCCGATCGCCTCGGCGCTACTGGCGAAAGAAGGCAAAAAGAATACCGGTCAGCACCCCGATCTGACCGATCCAGAAGAGAAACATCCACTGGATCAAATTCGCCCGCAGGTCGTGCACGTCTACTCGTAGTTTGCCTGTCTCTCCGCTGAACTCCCCACGCAGCCTGCTGATCTCCATCGCCAGCTCCTCCCGCAACTTGCTGATCTCGGCTACGAGCTCGCCACGCAGCTTGCCGATCTCCTCGGAGAGCCGTCGTGCAAAGCGCTCTTCCACTAACACCAGAAGCGACTGCTTGTCGTATTCTCCGGCCTCATTGAGCAAGGCTACGAGCGCATCAGTCGCCTCTTCTCCTAACCTCTCGCGCAGGGCGCGGGGGACGGCAATGACTGCCATCAGCTGTTCCTCCCGGAAGCGGAATAAATATATGTGTCTCCCCCCTAGGAGAGCAACGGCCAGCCGGATGAGCTTCGGAACTGACCCGAGAGCAGTCTGTGATTCTGCTACGCAGGAGGAACTACCGCACTCGCGCTGCCCACAATAACGACCGTGCCATCAGGTTTCTCGCACCAAACCTCTAGATGAGCACGTCGGCGGCTGCCTTCCGGTGTGAGGTCCTTGAGAACCCCGCGGGCGGTCACAGTCTCCCCTCCCCACAACACGTTCACCAAGTTCACCGTCATTTTGCCGCCACAGAACCATCCTTCGCCAAAACGGCGGGTCAGCAATTCTGACAGAAAACAGATCCCCATCATGCCCTGCACGACGATGTCGGGGAATCCTATCTTCCGCGCTTCGTCACGATCCGTGTGGTAATTTTTGCCTGGTCCAGAGAAACGCTGGCACATCTCTACGCTGACCTCTTTCTGGAGAGGAGGGAGCACTTCGAGGACCGGCCCCTGGCCGACCACGAACCGCCGTCCTGCCTCTTTTTCGCGCTCCTTGCTCACGACCGTCCCGTCAGAGCCACCCTCGCGCAAAAAACTCTGATGGCTACGACCTCGCAGCCGCAAGCGCTGATCCTCGCCAAAAAAGAGGACCTCATTGACCACATAATCACGTCCACGCTTCACATAGCGGTCAACCACGAAGGAGTGAGCGACGATGCGTTCACCAACCCTGATCGGGGCAAACAACTCCCACTCTTGCTTGGCATGCAGGTTGCCGTAGATATTGGGGAGATACCACCGGCGATCCACATACACCTCCGAATGGCGAATGAGAGCTGGTGCGACCGGCCCGCCAAACGGCGAGTCCCCGAAATACCAGGGGTGGTACTCCTGGACAGCGTCGGCGTACTGCTGCACGAGTTCTTCCGTGATCACATACTCACGGCGCCCACAATCCATCCCGACATACACGCGATCTTCTTCTGGGGTTGGGGGCATCTCTCGCTCCTCCTCTCTGTGTGTTCCTCGTGCCCCCTATAGTCGATCCGAGACCGCCATGGCAAGGAGAGCAGGGCAGTGGTACTCACAAGGACGCCCGAGGGGTGCAAAGAGGGAGGGATTTATGCTGCTCAGCGGAATCAAGGTCATCGAGGTGGGACTCAACCTCGCCGGCCCTCTGGCAGGGGAGATCCTCGCAGACTTAGGAGCCGACGTTATCAAAGTGGAACGACCGGAGGGAGGAGACGATGCCAGAGGGTGGGGACCGCCGTTCGTCCAGGGCAGTTCAGTCACCTTCCACTCCATGAACCGCAATAAACGATCGATCACCGTCGACTTCAAGAACCCGCACGAACTCGCCCGTCTGCACCGCCTCATCGCGACAACGGACATCTTTTTGCACAATCTGCGGCCAGGTGTCGCAGAGGAGGTGGGTCTGGACGCCGAGACCCTGCTGGCGCTGAACCCGCGGCTGATCTACTGCGAGATTTCTGCCTTCGGCCACACAGGCCCTCTCCGCCTGAAGCCCGGCTACGAAATCCTCCTGCAGGCCTTTGCTGGGCTCATGAGCGTCACCGGTGAAGCGGATGGACCACCGGTACGGATGGGCACTTCTGTCGTCGATTTCGGCACGGGCATGTGGACGGCGATCGCCGCTCTCGCCGCCTTACGCCAGCGGGACCAAACCGGCCGGGGGTGTGTTATTCAGACTTCGCTGTTCGAGACCGCTCTGTTCTGGCTGTGCAACTTCTTCGCCCGCTATCTGGCCAGCGGTGAAGTGCCACAGCGCCACCCGACTGGCAGCCCGACCCAGGTAGCCTTTGGTGCATTCGAGACGCAAAACGGCCCTCTGGTTCTCGGGGTGGCCAACGACCGCCTGTTTGCCAAACTCGCCTACGCCTTAAACCGCCCCCAATGGGCCGACGACCCCCGTTTCCGCACCAGCGCCGACCGTCTGGCCCATCGAGAGCTGCTCGTCGGTGAGATCCGCGCGATTCTCCGTCAAGCGACAAAAGAAGAATGGATGGAGCGCTTGGAAGCTGCCGGCATCCCCTGTGCACCGATCCTTACACTGCCAGAAGTTCTCGCCCAGCCGCAAACGCAGGCCCTGGGAATCCTGCAAACGCCTCCAGGAAGCGAGATCACGCTGCTCGGGCTGCCCCTCTCGTTCAACGGCGTGCGCCCCGCGCTGCGCCAGTGCGCCCCGTCGCTGGGCGAGCACAACGCCGAGGTCTTCGGCACCGACAGAACCGACGAGGGAACGGCCCGATGATGGAATCTGCAGCGGTTCCCTCTTACCGATACCCCTCCTGCACCTTCTTCGCCTGCGCCAGATAGCGTTCTTTGTCTGCCGCTGTTGCCGGCGTGTGCCGGACGTCTCCCTCGCCAAACTCTCGCGTCCAGCCGGCAAATTCGAGCAGGATCCCGTCCGGATCGAAGAAATAAATCGAACGGACAAAGGTGGTCTCGTTGACCGTCGGACTCACCTGTCGCGGGGTGTCATCGTGGTTGATGACCTCGGTCACCTCGATGCCTTTCGCGATCAGCTTGTCGCGGTACTCCTCGATCTTCTCTACCGGGATGTCGAAGGCAACGTGGTTCATCGAGCCGTGCGCCGTGGCGAGCGAACCCTTGCCGACCATGGCCTTCGGCGAGGCGATACCAGGGGCAGCCTCAGGAGCGTCGGGGAACCAGAAGAAAGCCAGCGCATCGCCATTGCCGACGTCGAAGAAGAAATGCTGCCCCATGCCATTGGGCAACTCGATCGTCTTGATGAGCGGCATACCCAACACGTTCGAGTAAAAATCGACCGTGCGCGCCATGTCCTTGCAGACCAGCGCGAGATGGTTGATACCCCGAAAGGTAAACTCCTTGTTTTCTTTCCGCGCCATTGCCGTGTCCTCCTTTCACGCCACGCTTATACTAGAACAAGTGGACAGCACAAGCCAAGCTGTTCTGCGCTCTGACCCAGCTTCCGCCTCATCCCCACAGCTGCTCCCCTGGCACCCATAAGGCGTGGAAGCCGACCGGCACCCGCTGCGGCAACTGCACCCGCGCGAGAGGACCGGCGGCAAAATGCTTCGCGTCAAGGATAATGACCTCCGAGGCGTTTGTGTGAGCATCGATCACAAAAGAGACGACGTACCCGTCGTCCTCTCCGCACCCACCCACACGCGGCGCAAACGGTGCCTCACTGCCGATGCACCCTGGGCGGAAGCGATAGGCCTCGCTAGTGCCGCGGACGAGGTCATATTTCATCAACCCATCGAATTGCGGGACAAACGCAGTGTAGGCATAGCGAGACTTGTGTCCGAGATACAGTCTGTTCATCGTCGGCCATTCGGTTTTGGTATCATCCAGCTGTTCCTCTGTGGTCTTCCCAGTGCGCAGGTCGAAGCGCCAGCGATAGAGTTGCGCTTCCAGCCGCAGGAAGGCCTTCATCCGTGCGAGTGCATCTGCTCCAGCTGCGCCTGTGGGTGCAGGTTCAACGACGCGGCATGCGTCCAGAATGATCTCGTCACCCTCCTCCCACGCATTCACCACGTGATAGATGAAACACGGGGACGCTTCGAACCATCGCACCTGCTCGCCGCTGCCATAGCGAGGCAATACGGCGAAACGGCTCGGCAGGTCAGGGTAATAGGTCACTTTGTGAATGCGCCGCGCCAGCAACTGGGGGTCCCAGAACAGCGGCAGGTCCATCAGAATCGAATAATGCTCGGTCACCGCCATATCGTGCGGGAGCCGTGGTCCTGGCAAATCGATCGCCGTGTGATGGACTAATTCTCCGTGCGGGGAGACGACGGTATAGGTCATGAACGGCGGCTTGGTGGCATAATCGAAGAACAGCAGCTCGCCGGTGCGCGGGTCGACTTTGGCATGGGCCGAGACGGTGCGGCGGAGCTGACCGCGAAACGTTTCCGGGCCGAGGGTCTCCAGCGTGCGTGCGTCCAGCTTATAGGGCGTGCCGCACTGATACCACAGGGCGAGCGCGTAGCCGTTATGAAACACCAGGTCGGTATTGGCCGTATCCTTCAACCACCCGTCGGCACCGCTGCCTGGGGGAGCGGATGGATCGGGTCGCTCCATCAGCCCTGGCCATAACGCACGTCCGGCCTGCTGCTCCGCGACAAACCCCGAGGTTCGAATCCACCGATTGCGATACGTGGCCCGCCCGTCGCGGAACGCCACTGCGTGCACCATGCCATCCCCATCGAACCAGTGGTAGCGGCCACGGGGCTGGAACACGGGATTCGGCCCGTTGCGCAGGTATATCCCGTATAAGTCTTTGGGAATCTCACCGATGACTGGCAGGTCATCAGCAGTGACTTCTCTCTCGACCGGCGCGTACGGTCCCAGTAGAAAGGGGTTTCCCTCCGGCACGATATGCAACGGCAGCTCTGTCTCGATTGTCAACCTCATAGAGTGCCCTTCCTCTGTGCGTCTTTTTGTCATAGTGACAGAATCGACGACCCAGAAAAAGAGGTCAGGCCACCCCGAAAAGGAGGAGTGTCCCATGGGGAGCTTGTTCGAGGAGAAATTCGCTATCCAGGAATTGATCGCACGCTACAACCACGCGATCGACTTCGGCAACTATGAAGCGTGGGTGGAGTGCTTTACCGAAGACGGAGTCTTCGAGGGCTCGGCCGGACGCTTTGCCGGACGCGCAGAGCTCCAAAAATTCACTGAACAATTCAACACGATGCGCACTAACCTGCCGAACGTGCGCCATTGTGTCATGAACACGGTGACCGAGGTCGAAGGGGATACCGCGGTCTCGAGCTCCTATCTTCAACTGGTCACGACCGGCAAAGAAGGAACGAAGATCGTGTTCACCGGCCGGTACGACGACAAGCTCGTCAAAGTCGATGGCAAATGGCGGTTCAAGGAGCGGAAAGTAACCCGCGATACACCGCCGGCATAGGCTGCGGTCGGCGGACACCGCAGCCCTCAGCCGTACGCCACATCAGCCTGAGGGGACACCCGGTACCCTGCCGACGGGACGGACGAAGCGTTCTGTCCGCGGGTCTATATTACCCCGTCACTCTCCAGCCGCCGCAGGTCGTCCGCGGTCAACCCTAACAGTTCGCCGTACACCTCGGCATTATGCTGGCCCAGGAGGGGGGCAGGCTTGATCGCTACGGGTGAGTCAGCGAGCTGCACCGCGCACCCAGGCATGGTCACTACACCTCTCGTGGGATGGTCCACCGATACCACCATCCCACGCTCGCGCAGGTGCGGGTGAGACAAGATGTCGCGCGAGTCGAACACCGCCCCACACGGCACCCCAGCCGCCCCGAGTGTTTCCATCACCGTGAACTTGTCGTGCTTCTCGGTCCAGGCGCGGATGACGGCGTAGACCTCGTCGAAGCGTTTGGTCCGTTCCGCCATCTCTGCGTACCGGGGATCGCCGATCAGATCGGCCCGGCCGATCGTGCGCAGCAGGTTCTCCCACATCTCGCGGGACGTCGCCATGATGTAGACATAGTCGTTGGGGCCACCGGGATGACAGGGGTAGGTGTCAGTCGGAGCGGCATGCGGCAAGCGGTTCCCGGTCCGTTTGACCACCCTGCCCGTCTGCTGGTGATGCCGGAGCGGAACACGGGTGTAGTTGACCACCGCATCCTGCATCGACACCTCGACGTGCTGCCCGCGCCCGGTCTTCTGCCGTTGGAGCAGAGCCGCGAGAATTCCGACCGCACAGTGAATCCCAGTCCCCGTGTCCCCGATCGTCGGTCCTGGCTTGAGCGGCGGCCCATCGGGCAGACCGGTGATGCTCAGCGCACCGCCGGTTGCCTGGGCGACAGCGTTAAAACTTTTGTAGGCGCTCCAGGGACCGTACGTGCCGAACCCTTTGATGGTGGCATAGATGAGCCGTGGGTTCAGTGCCTGCAGCGCCGTATATCCCAGGCCCAGACTTTCCATCGTGCCCAGCGAAAAGTTCTCTATGACCACGTCCACCCGCGTAACCAGTTGGCGGAAGAGCCGCTGCCCCCGTTCGCTCTTCACGTTGAGGGTGATGCTGCGTTTGTTGGCGTTGAGCAGTAGGAAAAAATAGGAGTCGGCATCCGCACGGTCGGCAAACAGGGTGCGCCCTGGCTCTCCCGTGCGCGGCGGCTCCACTTTAATCACGTCAGCGCCGAGAAACGCGAGCAATTCCGTACAGGACGGTCCCGCCTCGAAGTGGGTCAGGTCGAGAATACGGACGTGGTCTAACGCCGGCATCGCTTCCCCTCCTTTGCGTTATGCCGGGGCTCACTGTACCACCTCTCCGCTTCTCCTGCCACCCACGACCGTTGCAAAAGACAGAGGCAGCAAAGATAATGGCCCGGCAGGGAGAGCATGAGCGTGTACAGCACCGGCCATTGGATACGCCTTGCACTGCTCGCAGGTGACACAGGAGGGAGAGATGGACGAGAAAAGCTATGACCGGACCACCCAAGACGTTGGCAACATTCTCATGTTGGAGCACGTCAATGTGACGGTACCCGACCAGGGCACGGCACTCACCTTCTACGTCTCCGGGCTAGGGTTGACGCGCGATCCCTACATGATGGTAGGGGTCGAGAACATGTGGGTCAACGTCGGCCAGCAGCAGTTTCACCTCCCCACGCGTCGCCCGCAGGTGTTTCGCGGCTCTATCGGCTTGGTCATCCCGGATCTCGACGCCTTGCAAAGGCGGCTGCAAAGGGTGCAGGACAAGCTGGCCGGCACGGCGTTTTCGTGGTCGCTCGAGGACGGCTACATCGCCGTGACCTGTCCGTGGGGCAACCGCCTTCGTTGCCACGCACCAGGCGCGCAGTTCGGCGACATGAAGCTCGGCATGCCCTACGTCGAGGTCATGGTCAGCCCCGGCGCGGCTGCGGGCATTGCCCGGTTTTATCGAGAGGTGATGCACGCCCCGGCAACGATTGTCCCCGCAGAGCCAGGAGCGGTGACGACGGTGCGGGTGGGGTGTGCACAGGCGCTGATTTTCCGGGAGACGACCGCGGACATCCCTGCCTACGACGGTCACCACATCGCCATCTACGTCGCCAACTTTTCCGGCCCGCACGCGTTCCTCCAGCAGCGTGGCCTGATCACGGAGGAGAGCGACGCACATCAGTACCGCTTCCAGGCGATCGTCGATCCCGACACCGGCGCTACCCTGTGCGAACTCGAGCACGAGGTCCGGAGTCTGTACCACCCGATGTGGGGGCGGCCGCTCGTGAACCGCAACCCGGCGCAGAACATTCGCTCGTACACCCGCGGGCGAGACGCGTTTGCGTGACGCAAAGGCAGGACAGCGCTCGCCCTGCCCGTTGTCGGGCAGCCCTATCGCGGTGCCATACGGATTGCGCCGTCGAGGCGGATCGTTTCCCCGTTGAGCATGGGGTTTTCGATGATGTGACAGACGAGCGCTGCGTACTCCGCCGGCCTGCCGAGCCGTTGCGGAAAGGGCACACTGGCACCCAAAGCCTTACGGGCAGACTCGGGAAGCCCCATAAGCATGGGGGTTTCAAAAATCCCCGGCGCAATCGTGCAACAGCGGATACCGTCACGCGCCAGGTCACGGGCGATCGGCAGTGTCATGCCGACGACGCCTCCCTTGGACGCCGCATAGGCCGCCTGGCCGATTTGTCCCTCGAAGGCCGCCACTGAGGCGGTATTGATCACCACCCCGCGCTCTCCGTCCGCGTTGGGTAGGTTTTTCACCATCTGTGCGGCGGCCAAACGAATCACGTTGAACGTCCCGATCAAATTCACCTCGATGGTTCTACGGAAGGGTGTCATGTCCAACGGCTGCCCGTCCTTATCGATCGTTCTCCCGGCGGTCGCGATGCCAGCACAGTTCACCGCCACATGGAGCGCTCCGAACGCCTCCACCGTCCGTCGGATGGCGGCAGCGACCTGCTCATCGTTTGTCACATCTGCCTCGACGAACAGAGCGTTGGGACCGAGGTCTTGTGCGACGATCGCACCTTTCGAGCTCCCGAGATCGAGCACGGCGACCTTCGCGCCTTTTGCCACCAGACTGCGTGCGGTGGCTTCTCCCAGTCCCGATCCCCCGCCAGTCACGACGGCTACGATACCGTGTATCTCCACTGTCAGACTCCTCCCTTGCGCATCTCGATGCTGCGTTAATATCCGCTCCGCTTATCCACCACGTTCCGCAGCGGCTCACCCCGCAGGAACCGCTCCAGGTTGGGTTTGAAGATCCCGATCGCGTGCTCCCAGTAGTGCGAGCGTAACCCCGAGTAGTGAGGGGTCAAGAACACGTTAGGCAAACGGAACAGCTCACTCTCTGCCGGCAGCGGCTCTACTTCCGTCACGTCGAGGCCAGCACCGGCGATCCACCCTTCCTTCAGGGCACGGATCAAAACCGCTTCCTGAATGATCGCGCCCCTGCCGACGTTAATGATATACGCGGAGGGCTTCATCATGCGCAACTCCCTCTCCCCGATCAACCCCTGCGTCTCGGGGGTCAGCGGTGCGGCAATGACGACAAAATCGGACTCCCGCAGCAGGCGCGGCAACCCCTCTGGTCCCAACAGTTCATCGACGCAGGCCGGAGGGGGTCCGACTCTGCGCTTATTGGCAATCACCCGCATCCCCAGCGCCTTGACACGCTCGGCCACTGCCAAACCAATGTCGCCCAAGCCGATGATACCGGCAGTCCGTCCGTACAACTCCGACAAGGTCGGATAACGGGCAAACATCTCCCGCCGTGCCCACTTCCCCTCTAGCTGAAACCGATATGCCTCGTGCAGTTTTCTGGCGAGGATGATCATCATCCCCAGCACGTGCTCGGCAATGGGGATGCCATAGAGGCCGCGAGAGTTGGTGAGGATAATGTCGCTGGCGACCATTTCCGGGAACAGCACGTGCGTCGCCCCGGCCGAAGCGAGGTGCAACCATTTCAGCCGTTTCGCGATCCGGAAGTCTTCCGGACTAAACCGCACGGCAAACAGCACCTCTGCATCGGCTAAGGCGGCCCGGCGTTGTTCTGCGTGTTGGACTAAGACGACCGTGGTTTGCGGAAACTCGGCTTGGAGCTGCTGTGCCATAGCCGGCGGAAAGTCAGGAAAGCCACTCAACCCGGACGCGCCGGCAAAAGCAATACACACCTTTGTCATGGCTTGTTCCCCCGCGCTTGTCTGCTCTGTCAGGGTGCGCCTTCACCGCGCCACAGGAATGTCGACCAGGCGCGAGCGCCAGATGACACAACCAGAACGCCCTGTGCCCACCGATCCTCGGCATCCCGCTAGAGCCCAATCGACTCGGCCCCTTCCCGTCTGTGGTTGCCCATCCCGGCCACCCGTGGCCGATGCACGCCTGCAAAAGTTCGCGGTGCGAGGCAAACCAACTCCCCTCCGGGCAGCCGGGGATATGGCCACAGCGGTGCTCCCTCACCTATTGCACCCGGCGTCAGGCCGAGTAGTTGAGCCTCAGACCGGGCCGCGGCCAGTCGATTGCCACCAACCGTCCCGTCCCCGACAACGTCACGTAGGCCGTGCGCAGTTCTGGTCCGCCGAAACAGAGGTTGGTGACGATCGGGTCGCCGGGCAGAGGTACGTGCTCGACCGACTGTCCGTCCGGACTGATCACCGTAATCCCACCGTTGACGATGGTGGCAACACAGACGTTGCCCGCACTATCGACAGCGAGCGAATCCAAGAGCTGATACCCGGGAAGCCCGACCAGGAGGGTGCCACCTCCCGGACCGGCGACGATGGCGCCGCCCACCGTCCGTGCACGCACGAGCTCTCCTGGCGCAGCGATGTCCCACCACCACACGCGAGCGGTGAAGGTCTCGGCGACGTAGAGCCGCTTGCCGTCAGGGGAGAGGCCAATCCCGTTGGGTACGTCCATGGGAAACACGACTTCCTTGATCAGCGACCCGTCGGCCTTGGCGTAAAACACCCCAGTCCGATCGCGATCGCGCTCGCGGATTTTGCCGGCATCAGTGAACCAGAATCCGCCTGCGTTATCGAAGACGAGGTCGTTCGGTCCGCACAGGCGGCGTCCGTCGCACTCGGTATACAGTGTCTCCACCTTGCCAGTGGCCAGATCGACGCGCTGGATACTGCCACCCCGGTACTCACGCGGAGGATGGCCCGGGAGTAACAATCCGTCCACCACGCTCCACTCGAACCCTCCGTTGTTGCAAATGTACACCTTCCCATCAGGACCGAGCGCCGCGCCGTTCGGGCCTCCCCCGGTTTCGGCAACGACCTGTTTACTGCCGTCTGGGAGCACGCGGGTCAGCGTGCCGCGCTTGATCTCCACCACCAGCACACTGCCATCGGACAGCGCCACCGGGCCTTCGGGAAACTCTAACCCCGACGTGATCTCTCGCACTTGAGGCATCGTTCCCTCCTGATCTCGTTCTTATCCCTCAGGCAGACGTTACCCTGACCGCCCTCTTGCGGTCAAGAAACGCAGGCGCTAAGCCACACCCATGACGCTCGAGTCTCGCCGTTTCGACGACGGCAAAGGGGGGTATGTCTCCGCCGTCATCGCCTACCCGGACGGCTTTGTTGCCGGTCGGGCTCCGCTTGTTATCCTCGCACACGGCGCGGGCAACGATATGACCCATCCTCTGCTCAGCGCCGTGCACGAGGGGTTGGCGATGCACGGCTATCCCTGTATCAAATTCAATTTCCCGTACACCGAGCAGGGTCGCCGCGCGCCCGATCCCGAGCACGCGCTGGAAACTTGTTATCGCAGCATCGTGGCGGCCGTCCGTGCCGAAGCGCGGCTGCGGCCATCTGGGATAGTGATCGGCGGTAAGTCGCTCGGTGGGAGGATCGCGTCGCAGCTCGTTGCACAGGGAACGCCGGTCGATGGGCTGCTCTTTTTGGGATATCCGCTCCATCCACCCGGGAAGCCCGAGCAGGTGCGCATCGCCCATCTCACGCGCATTCAGGTGCCTATGCTCTTCTTTGCCGGCACGCGGGACCCGTTCTGCACGCTCGACCTCTTACGCCAGACGATGCAGAAGCTGACGGCTCCGACGACACTGCACGTGATCGCAGACGGAGATCATTCCTTTGCTATACGCAAGCGCACTGGACGGACACAAAGGGAGGTGTACGAAGAGATCGTGACAGCTAGCGCGGCCTGGTTGCGCCGCACCCTGACAGGGTAACTGCCACGGAGGCCGTCCCTATGCCAATTCGGCCTAAATAGGCGCCAGAAATATCCATTGGTCATTTCCCTGATTGGGGTAAACGCTGCGGTGCTGCTGCGCTCGTGCTCTCGCTGTAGTGGCACTTCTTGAGGTCAACCCGGAATATCCGAGTATCGAGGGCATCATCGGGTATTTCGTTATACCGGGTGATAGCGACCTGTCTCGCATCGCTTTCTGCCAAGTATTCGACGTTCCAGAGCTCCCAGCGGTATCCTTGCTGGCTCAAATATTCCCTGTATTCACGATTCGTTACCTCTACCACCGTCGCTCGACCACTGTGAGCCTTTACTTCAATGCGGAGTTCCTCGCCATTCTTCTTCGCCCGAAGGTCAAAACCGGGATTGTCTCGTGGCATCCTCTCGACTGAGTAACCCCTTTTCTCCAGCTCGCATGCCACAAAGCCTCTGCCTGCCTCCTCCAGCGCTGCCTTTTCCGCACCCATCAAGGAATACCTCTCCCATTCCATGCTTCCGCCTTCGCCACCGCCGCCAGTCCCAGCACCTCCGCCGGGCGGGTTATCGAGCACGTAAGGTGTTGTACTAGGATCTTTCAACCGCAGGGAGTGTTTTCTACTCTCCGTGGATCCTGATAACGTCCTCTCCGCAGGCCCACTCAGTTGGAGGGCTAGGGACTGTTTGTGCTGCTGATCTCGACTGCCGCTACCCGAAGGCGCTTGGAAGATACCACCGCCTTGCTCGCCCATTGTCAGCTTATCAGGGACCTCGTCATGATCCTTTTCAGCAGCCGGTCCTGAGAATTCGCGGAGGCAGCTGTCGATTTCAGCGTCGGTCATGCCCTTGCTCAGAAGCTTCTCCTTTCGCTGACGGTTGTCGGCGCAGCGAAGGAGGTTTTCGTAGCAATCCGCTTCCGACCGTACATCGAGCGCTTTCGCCAATGCCTGCGCCAACTCCGCCTCGTTCACGTGATCTTCGTGCAAGTAGATCGTGTCTTCCTCGACGTGCCAGCGTCGATCGACTTCGTGATGCACACCACCCAAAGTGAGACTCGCCTTCAAGGTGGGCACGGTCAGCACCTTCAACCTCTTTAAGCGGCTGGATAATCCTTGGGCATCCTTCTTGCTCTGCGATGACCTCCAGGTCCACACATACGGAAGGGACTCGTGTAACCGCTTCAGCAACGGCTCGGCCAGGCGCGCCTGCGGTTCCCCTGGAGTGACGTTAACTCGCACAGACCCAGATAGAGACAGAACACCGAAGTATTTCACGGCCTCAGAGGACAGTCGGACAGGGATGTGAAAGAGCCATACATCGTCAGCAAATGTATTCGCCAGGTCGTTGTCGTCGTTCAAATACCGCGGCTCGTGCACCACATATTGCCAGACGTCTCCTTTCCGGCATAGGAGCGGGCACGATGCGAATACCTCCCGCGGAACATTTTCCTTCTCCGCCGCAG
>JANWXO010000300.1 GCA_025057295.1 Candidatus Binatia bacterium
GAAGCGTGTCTGGCAAAACACTACGCCGCCACGATGGTGCTCACTGTCACCGACAACGCCGTGCAGATCCTCGGCGGCCACGGGTACATTCGCGATCATCCGGTCGAGATGTGGCTCCGCAACGGCCGCGGCTTTGCCATGCTGGAAGGGCTCGCGATAGTGTAGAGACAGAGGACCTTGTGGGAGGTAACGATGATCGACTTTTCCCTCTCCCCGGAAACTGAGACCCTGCGCTCGGCGGTGCACGAGTTGGCTGCCTCGACTATGCGGCCTATTGCCCGTGAGTACGATGAGCGCGAACACGAGAAACCCCTGGAGTGGATCAACATGATGTGGGAGGTCTCCAGAGGGATGGTCAGCTTGGGAGGGGAAGAGAAAAGAGGCTCACAAGGTGAACCTCGCCCTTCCGAACGCCAGTTACGGACCGCGGTTATCATTGAAGAACTCGCCTGGGGTGATGCCGGGCTCTATCTCAGCATTCCCAACGCAGGCCTCGGTGGCGCAGCAGTTGCTGCCGCCGGTACTCCCGAACAAAAAGAACGTTTCCTCGCCCGCTTCCGTGAGGGTGCGCCAAAGTGGGGAGCAATGGCGATTACCGAGCCAGGGTGCGGCTCCGACACTGCAGCGATCACCACCACTGCTGTGCGTGACGGCGATCACTGGGTCCTCAACGGCACGAAGATTTTCTGCACGAGCGGGCTGATGGCAGTCGAGAAATCAGAGGGCTTCGTCGTCGTATGGGCGACGGTAGATAAAGCGGCGGGCCGGGCCGGAATCAAAGCCTTCGTGGTCGATCACCACACTCCCGGGATGACCGTCGCCAAGGTCGAAAACAAACTGGGCATTCGCGCCTCCGATACCGCCATGCTCGTCTTCGACAACTGCCGGATTCCCCTGGAGAACTTGCTCGGCAGCCCGGAGATTGCTCCGACAAGTGAAGGCTTTAAAGGAGCGATGGCGACCTTCGACGCCACCCGCCCAATCGTTGCTGCCAGCGCGATCGGTGTCGGGCGTGCGGCGGTCGATTTTGTCCGCGAGGTGTTGGCCAAAGAAGGCATCACCATCCGCTACCACGTTCCGCCGACGCAACTGACCGCTCTGGAACGCGACTTCATGGAGATGGAAGCCCAGTTGCAGGCTGCACGCTTGCTCACATGGCGCGCGGCGTGGATGATGGATCAGGGCATCCATAACAGCCTGGAAGCCTCGATGGCGAAGGCCAAGGCAGGTCGAGTAGTGACCCAGATCACGCAAAAGGCGGTAGAGCTCCTCGGTCCACTCGGGTACTCGCGCAAGTACCTGCTGGAGAAATGGATGCGCGACGCCAAGATCAGCGATATCTACGAGGGCACACAGCAGATCAACCTGCTCATCGTCGCCCGTCGCATCCTGGGGTATTCCAGCAAAGAACTGAACTGACCGCTTCTCCTAGGGTAACACCTCCTGACGCCGGCGGAGCAGAGCGAGGTGCTCGACTCGGAGTGCTTCCAGCCGCGCAGGTGAGTAATCTTCTATGATGCGAGCGATCTGTGCTGCTGAATGGAGGTAGGGAATGACCACATAGTCCGCTCCCTGCTCGTACAGCGCCAATGCCTGCCGCGTCCCTTCGGCCGTTACCACAACCTTGGCCGCAGGACAAAGACGACGCAGCTGTTGCAGGAGCTTGGCATTGGAGGTGCCCTTCAAAATCGTATCGGGAAGAGTTACGACAACCAACGCCGCATCGTGCAGCTCAGCATGCTTGAGCGTGTCGCCATGGGCAATATCGCCATAGAGGCAGCGAATCCCCCGACGCTGCAACTCGCGGTGGACAACCGGGTTAAAGTCGATCACCAGCAGATCGTCCAACAGCGGGTGGCGTCGACCATCGCGGCTGGCGAGCTCAAACTCGTGCAGGATCGCGCTGGCTTGGCGAAAAAACCCTAGAAACACCACCCGCGGCGGCTTGACTGCGCGGTGTCCTGCCTCTGTCTCCAGCGCATGGGGAAGGTCAGGCACACGGAAACGGGTAAGCCAGCGGCTCCACATCTGAGCGAGGGTGTGACTGGCGGGAATCATATACGTCGAGGCGATAGAGGTCAGCGCAAAAACACAGATGATCAAAGAGACAGTCTGCTGGTCGATATGCCCCATGGCCAGTCCAAGGGAGGCGATCACCAAGGAAAATTCGCTCATCTGCGCAAGATTAATAGCGGGCAACACACTGACACGATGACCATAACGCATCAGATACAGGACGGGAAATACCGACAGGAAACGGCTGGCAATCAGAAAACCCGAGGCAACCATTGCAGCCAAGAGAAGGTCGAAGGTGGGCAGAGGAATCTGCATCCCCAAAGCGACAAAAAACAGAGTAACAAAAAAATCCCGGATGCTCGTGATCTTCGCTGTAATGTCCAAACCGTAAGGGAAAACCGACATCGCTACCCCCGCAATCAATGCGCCCATTTCCCGTGATAACCCCGCGGCGTCCGCCACGGTGCAGACGAGAAAACACCAGGCTAACGCGGCAAGCAACATCACTTCGGGAAGCTTGGCGATAGAGCGGAATACCCCAGGCAACACGTAGCGACTGACGACAAAACTCGCCGCTACCACCACTGCCCCTTTTGCAAACGATAGCAGTAGCAGTGAAAGTTGAGGGTTGAGCAAATTGGGTTGCAGGGCCAGCACGAGTATTGCCCATATGTCCTGACAGACGAGAATGCCAAGGGTGATACGCCCCGGCAGGGTGTCGAGCTCGAACTTGTCGTAGAGTAGTTTCACCACGATCATCGTGCTGCTCAGCGCCGAAGTCACCGCGAGATAGGCGAGTCCGAACGGTCCACCGACTGCCCCCTCTTCTCCCAGGCGAAATCCAAGCAGGGGGTAGAAGACACCCCCCAACGCCACACAGAGCAGAAACTGCAACACCCCGGTGACGAGTACTGGCTTGCCAGCCGCACGGAGCGTGTGGAGATCCATCTCCAGGCCGATGAGAAACAGCAGCAGAATCAAGCCGATCTCAGAGATGGCAGCGATAACCTCAGTGTCTGTAATCCAGCCGAATCCCACCTCTGGACCGATCAGCAGCCCGGCGACCAGGTAAGCTAGCAACAGCGGCTGTTTCACACGGCTCGCCACCAGCGCACAGACCGCAGCAGTGGTGACACATAGACCAATGCTCCCGAGCAGGTCGCCATGCGAAGCGGGAGCTATACTCATGGGCTGAGCCACGAGTTGAAATATCCTTTCACCCCGCGCCAACTGATCGCCGACCCCGCTCATATTCCTTCCCTAGAGCTGTCATGGGCTATCAGAAACAGCATCCCCCGGGCGGGCTCAGGGTGTGTGTACGTGGCAGCGTTTACGTCGCGACATGCGTGGTGGGAATATCCCTGCCAACCAGGAACCTCTATCCAATCCACACTGAGTGGATTGCAAGGTCCTACTCCAGTTTCTCAACCTTCCCAACGCCCTCTAGCGCCGCCCACTCACCATGTTGCGCACCGAGTAGAACTGCTTGGCCATGCCGGGAGAAAATTTCCTCCGCACCACGTAACAATGCGTGAAAGTCGCGTGCGGTTTCTGGGCATTGATCACAGTGTTCCCCACGTGCAAAAACACATACTCCCCGAGGTTGCGCGAATAATCGACCTTCACGTAGGGGGCCTGTTGCGCCTCCTCGGTCGCGTAGCTTTCCGAATACTTGAGGAAGTCCTGCCCCAGGCGCAGCAGCTGATCCCGGCGATCATAAGCAGTCATCCACAACGTCCAGTAAATCTCTGCATCCACGAAGATCAGCTT
>JANWXO010000301.1 GCA_025057295.1 Candidatus Binatia bacterium
GCGCTGGCATCTGACCTCTCCAGCAGGCAAGATACTCAGCGATCTTTTTCCTGCTGCCAGGCAAAGTACAGCTCACATTTTTTACGAAGGTGGATTGTCTGTCGTGCGTGTTGCTGCGGCTTCTTGTAGCACCGCGAGGAAGGACGCCGCTGAGCGGTGCCAAGAAAACTGTCCCGCCCGTTGCTTGCCTGCTTCGCTCAATGCCTCCCGTTCTGCCCGGTTGGTTCCTATTCGGAAGAGGGCTTGCGCCAGCCCTGCTACGTCTCCGCTCCGTACGAGCATCGCTGCCTCGCCAGCGACTTCACGCATGACTGGGATATCCCACGCCACCACCGGCACTCCACGCGTCATCGCTTCGAGCACGGGTAGGCCAAACCCTTCATAAGTCGAGGGCGATACCACAGCCACCGCTCTCCGATACAAGTCGTCCAATTCAGGCTCAGACACATACCCCACACACTGCACCCGATCGGCAACGCCACACTGCTGTGCGATCTTCTTGAGAGGCGCATACTTGGCCGCGTCAGGCTCACCGACCAGCACGAAACGATACTCCGGGGGCAACAGGGCAAGCGCCCGAATCACCAGATCGACCCGCCGCCGCGGCAGCAAACTGCCGACAAAGAGGAAAAAAGGCCCATCTTGCGGCAGCAGCGCCATTCTACCCCCGGCAGCTCCGCACCCCTGGAGATCGTCCGTGCTGCCCGGAGGCACTACGACGACCTTGTCCGGTGCTACCCCGTAGGTGCGGATGATCTCTTGCCGAGAAAACTCAGAAACCGTCACCACGCGCGCAGCTACACGACTGCTCGGGCGGGCTAACACCTTGGGTTTGAAGCGCAGCCACGACGGGAAGTCCCGCGGAAACAGGGTAAACGAGATGTCATGGAGACAGACGACTTGTGGCACCGGGAGAAAGAGCGGTCCACAGTAATAGGGCGAAAAGAGCACGTCCACCCCATCTCGCCAGACGGACCAGGGCAGGCAGCACTGCTGCCAAATCCAGGGGTTGTTCAATAGGGCATTGCCGCTCAGTATACGTTGTCGAAAAGGCTCGGCAGTAAATATCCCCTGCGAAAGCAGAGCGCGGCGTAAATATAACAGATACTCATGTTGAGGCGCTCTCTGCGCAGCTGCGCGGAGCAACCCGGTCAGGTAGCGGGCAACTCCCAGAGGCGCAGTCTCTGCCAATACCCGCGCATCGATTCCAATCCGCAGGTGCATACGCATAACGATACACCTCTCAAGAAGGTCGACTACACCATGCGTTTTTGCCGGTTTGTATACCAGTATCGCCCCTCATGGCCTAGCGGCACCGCGGTCCTGTATACACCTGTCGATAGACCGCGAGCGTCTCCTGGGCGCATCGCTCCCAGGAAAAGAGGCGCGCACGGGCTACCCCGCGTGCACTCAGCTCAGCCCGCAAGGCAGCATCTTCAAGCAGGCGAGCCAGTCCTACAGCAATGTCGTCAACGTCTGTTGGGGTGACTAATAGCGCCGCCTCTCCGGCGACCTCAGGCAACGCCGAGACATTCGACGTCAGCACCGGTGTCCCACATTGCATCGCCTCCAGCACCGGCAGCCCAAACCCCTCATAGAGCGACGGATAGGCAAAGACTGCTGCCAGGGAATAGAGCCCCGGCAAATCCGTTTCTGGCACGTACCCCAGGAAATGGACTTGCTCCGCCACCCCCAAGTCGTGCACGGTCGGCCGGATATTGTCGTTGAGCCATCCTCTGCCGCCAGCGATCACAAGATGGACGTCACGACGCAGGGTTGCTTTTAGCTGCGCGTAAGCGGCGAGCAAGCGGGCGACGTTCTTGCGGGGCTCGAGCGAGCCCACGAACAAAATAAAAGCGCCCGGCAAGCGGTAACGCTGCCGGAGGGAAGAGAGCACCGCTGGATCGGTTTCGCGCCGGCAGAGAGGGTTGGGAGCGAGATAGGTCACCACCACACGGTCCGGAGGAGCACCGACCCGTTCAATCAGATCCTGTCGGGTGTGCTGCGATATCGCGATGAGCGCATCAGCCCATGCTACTGCTGCACGCGTACCGCTGACCGCGTGGGCGATATTTTCCTGCGTATGGCATTCCGGGCGAGTGAGAAAGCTGAGATCATGAATGGTGACGACCAGCCGTTTGTGCGCGCTGCGCAATCGCGGCGCGCTAAAGCTCACGCTATGCACCACATCGACACGCCCTAAAAGCCATTCCTTGGTAAACCAGGGCGCGCGCGAATGGCGGAGGGCACGGAGGACAGGACGGGGCAGCCAGCGGAAAGCAACCCGTATATTGGCTGCCTGTGGCCACGCCACGCGACGATACTGGGGATGAAAGGTATAGTAAAACACCGGATACAAGACATACTCATTCTCGTGGTCGATCCGGCTCAACGCCTGCACGAGTTGATACGCATACTGCCCAATGCCGACTCGTTCTCCAGGAACGAGACTACAGTCGATACCGATCCGCATACAAGTAAGGAGGCTCCAGAGCCCGTTCTGGCTGCTGTTCTACCAGAAGGGGTTCTAGGGGGAAACACCTCTGAGTTCTTCCACGTAGAGCAGTTCCTCCCGCCAGTGACTGGGCAGAGCTGCAGCTTTGTGGTACGGAAGTCGGACCGAGAGTTGTGAAACCGTCTGTAGACTTCAGTAGGCGCCATCGTGCTGCGGTGTTGCGCCGGGAACGCTACCGGCTGACGCTGGAACGTGTGCTCGGCTGGCGCCTGTCCGCATCCTATCAGCGGGCGCGTACCTTCTATCGCCGCTGGCGTCATGCCTCCCTCGTATCGCAGATCTTCAAGACACTGCTCCAGTGGTACGATCCATACCGCCATTGGGTGCGCAAGGAAGCTCGCCTCATATCCCTTGTCACAACGCTGCATACAGAGGAGTTGCCCGCTGTCCCACGTCCCATGGTGAGCATCCTGATGCTGGTGCAGGACCCACATGTTCCGTGGCTGGAAGAAGCCATCTCTTCCGTCAGAGCTCAACAGTATCCCCACTGGGAGCTGTTGCTTTGCCTGGTGCACGCCTCGCCGGAGGCTGTAGCACGGATAGAGACCCATCAAGCTCTCGACGAGCGCATCAAGCACCTCTCCCGCCCTGAGACCGCCGATGCTGCAACGGTACTGAACGCTGGGCTCCGCATGGCTGCTGGAGACTTTCTCGGCTTTCTCAGGCAGCACGATACGATCGCTCCCTACGCACTCTCTGCCGTCGTGCGACGACTTGAGGCAGCAGAGGTCGATATTGTTTATTCGGACGAAGACGTCATCGACGCTGAGGGGCGGAGGTCTGCACCCTTTTTCAAGCCTGACTGGTCACCGGACCTCTGCCTGTCCAGCCTCTATGCATGCCGTTTTGGCATCTATCGCCGCGACCTCGTCATGGCAGGAGGGGGAATTCACCCTGAGAGCATCGACAGTGTCGAGTATGACCTGTTACTCCGCTGCACGGAACGGAGCGAACGCATCGCACACATCCCCTTGGTGCTCTACCACAAGCGGCACCTCGACCACACACAGAGGATCACAGGCTCGCCGAAAGCTGGCAGTGCTGAGACCCAACCCAGGCTATGGGATGACAGCGGACAAGAAACACTACATGAAAGCGCCAAAAGAGCCCTCGCAGCAGCCCTGGCTCGCCGAGGAGAGAGTGCCGAAGTGGTGGATGGACCGGGGCCGTGCACGTTTCGGGTACGTCGCCGCCTGCACGGTACCCCCCTGGTGAGCATCCTGATTCCTACCCGGGACCAGGTACAGCTCCTGCAACGGT
>JANWXO010000302.1 GCA_025057295.1 Candidatus Binatia bacterium
CGCAAGTATGGCGAGTCGGCAAAAATTGTCAATGCTATCGCCGCCCACCACGAGGAGGTGAAGGCAGAGACAGTGCTGGCACCGTTGGTCGATGCTGCCGATGCGCTCTCTGGTGCTCGTCCTGGGGCCCGCCGAGAAGTGTTGGAGAGTTATGTCAAGCGCCTGGAGTCGCTCGAACATATCTGTAATTCCTTCTCCGGAGTAGAAAAGTCGTTTGCTTTACAAGCTGGGCGAGAGGTGCGGATCATCGTCAACCCCCAGGCTATCTCTGATGGGGATGCCCAGATCTTAGCGCGGGAAGTGGTGCGGAGGATTCAGAATGAAGTGACCTATCCTGGGCAAATCAAAGTGACAGTGATTCGGGAAACGCGGGCGACAGAGGTTGCGCGATAACGGCATCGTGCGGGTGGGGTGCGTGTCGCCGCAGCAAAGGGGAAATACGGTCATGACCTTGTCGGTAGCGGAACAGCTCCGCCAGATCCAGCGGGGGACTGTCGAGATTATCCCGCTAGAAGAATTACGCCGTAAACTGGAGAGTGGGCGGCCGTTACGGGTGAAGCTTGGGGTTGATCCTTCGGCCCCCGATCTCCATCTCGGCCATACCGTGGTCATCAATAAATTGCGTCAATTTCAGCAGTTGGGTCACCAGGTAATTTTCTTGATCGGTGATTTTACGGCGATGATTGGCGATCCGAGTGGCCGTTCCGAGACGCGCAAGCCTCTCACGCGGGATGAGGTCAGGCGCAACGCGGAGACCTACACGCAACAGGTCTTTAAAATTCTCGATCCCACTCGTACCGAGCTCCGTTTCAATTCGGAGTGGACGGACGCGATGACCCCTGCCGACCTCGTGCGCTTGTGTGGACAGTATACGGTTGCACGGCTGCTCGAGCGCGATGATTTTTCGAAACGTTTCCGCGAGGGGATGCCGATCCACGTGCACGAATTACTCTATCCGCTGTTGCAAGGGTATGATTCCGTGGCGCTGCGGGCGGATATCGAGGTGGGTGGGACAGACCAGCGCTTTAACCTGCTGGTCGGGCGTGAGTTGCAGCGTGCCTACGGCCAAGAGCCGCAAGTGATTTTGACGATGCCGTTGTTGGAGGGAACCGATGGAGTGCAAAAGATGAGCAAGTCATTAGGCAACTCCATCGGCATTACTGAGCCGCCTGCCGAGATGTTTGGCAAAATTATGTCCATTTCCGATCCCCTGATGCACAAGTACTACGAGTTATTGAGTACGGTCGATGCCGAGCGGCTGCAAGCGATTCAAGCCGGGGCTGTCCATCCTATGGAGGCGAAGAAACAGCTGGCGGTCGAGCTGGTGACGCGCTTTCACGGGGAAGCCGCTGCGGCCAAGGCAGCGGCCGACTTCGCGCAACGCTTTCAGCACCGTGAGCTGCCGGCTGAGATCGACACCATTACCTTGACGCTGAACGATTCGGTGGTCTGGATCTGCCATCTGCTGCGTGCGGCTGGTTTGACCAAATCGACCAGCGAGGCACGCCGCTTGATTCAGCAAGGGGGGGTCCGTCTTGACGGGGAACGGGTGGACGATCCTGACCTCCAGGTTGTCGCGCAAGGGGAAAAGATCCTCCAGGTGGGCCGGCGTCGTATTGTGAAGGTTCTCTTTCCCTCCACAACGCCCTTGTCTTGACCTGCTCTCCGTTGTGCCTATGGACACCAGTGAGTCACACCATCACTGTGGTTTTGTTGCGCTTGTGGGGCGGCCCAACGTTGGCAAGTCCACACTGCTCAACGCCTTGGTCGGGGCGAAGGTGGCAATCGTCACTCCGAAACCCCAGACGACGCGGACACGCCTGTTGGGGATAAAAACCCTGCCGCAGGCGCAACTCATTTTCGTCGATACTCCTGGTATTCATCGCCACCCTGGCTCCTTGTTGAATCAACGCATGGTCGAAACGGCGCTGCGCACGTTGCAGGAAACCGATTGTGCCGCCTTCGTCCTCGATGCCGAACAAGGAATTACTGGGGAGGATGAAGCGATCGCCAAAAATCTTGTCACCTTGCACGTGCCCGTTATTGGTGTGGTCAATAAAATCGATCTGGTCACGAAGGGCGAGCTGTTACCGTTGTTGGAACGAACGGCAGCGCTCCTCCCTGACCGTGAAATTGTCCCGGTGAGCGCAGTGACAGGCGAGAACCTGGAAGAGCTGCAGAAGACACTCATTGCTGTCCTCCCCGTTGGTCCTGCCCTCTACCCGAGTGATGAGCTGACCGACCAAAGCGAGCGCGTGTTGGCACAAGAGATCGTGCGAGAACAGCTGTTTTTGCATACCCATCAAGAAGTTCCATACGCGACGGCGGCGGTCGTGGAAGAGTTTACCGAGAAACCGGAGAAAAACCTCCTTGTCATTAAAGTTGTGATTTATGTGGAACGGCCCTCGCAGCGCGCGATCGTCATCGGCGAACGGGGAACACGCCTGAAGCAAATCGGCCAGGCGGCCCGCGCACAGTTGGAGGCCTTCTTCGGGTGTAAAGTGTTTCTTGAACTCTTCGTGAAAGTGGCGAAGGGCTGGACCAATAGCCCGAGCATGCTCAAGGAACTCGGGCTGTAGGAGCGCGAGAGGAACGGAGAGTGATGGGTGTGTACCGCCGCCGCTGACGCCCGCTAGAGTGCATCGGTCTTGACAAGGTGGCGTCTTACGCTGGAAACAGTGCCGTTCCTCAGAAAGCCCTCAGACGCCCGAGAACGACTCTTGGCCGCGGCAGTGGTGGGTGCATACGTGCATGCGGTGCGATTAGATTAAGACGCGTTTCTCCCTGAGGACAGCGATCTCCTCCGGGCTGTAGCCGAGAATCTCGCGCAGCACGTAGTCGGTATCTTGCCCCAGCAGCGGAGCTGGCCGACGGACGTACAGCGGGGTTTTGGACAGTTGCCAAGGAATCCCCACGTGTTGTCTGACGCCCACCTCAGGGTGCTCCAGGTAGACGAAGATGGACCGACTGTTGAGATGGGGGTCGGTCGCCAGGTCTTTATTACTCATAGACGGCGCAGCAGGAATGCCTACCGCTTGCAGTTGAGCGGTTGCTTCTTCTGGTGAACGGGACTGTGTCCACTCTGTGACGATCGCTTCCAACTCATCTTCATGCTGTTTCCGGTCGGCGATAGTGGCAAACCGCGGGTCGGTGGCAAGTTCAGGGCGATTGAGGAGCGTGCAGAATCGCCGCCATTCGTCGTCATCTCGTACGGCGAGGCTCACCCAGCGATCCTCGCCGGCACTACGGAAGACGCCGTGGGGTGCCATATACGGGTCACGATTGCCGTCCCGTTCGGGCTGGGTTCGGTTCATGCTGTATTCGAGCAGCCCCTCGGCAACCATGGCGGTCGAGGTTTCCCACTGGGAGAGATCGATGTACTGACCTTTGCCCGTACGGGCGCGATACATCAGCGCGCACAGCACGGCGAAGGCACCGTGTAGCCCTGCATTGGGGTCGCCGTAGGAAATACCGACGTGCATCGGCCTCCAGCCTTTGTACCCGGTCAACGAGGACATCCCACTCATGGGTACCTGAGCAGGGCCGTAGGAGATGTATTCTTTTTCCGGGCCAGTCGCGCCGTAGCCAGAGAGTGAAATCGTAATGAGGTCAGGTTTGAGCTGGCGGAGGACTTCATAGCCGAGGCCGAGGCGGTCCATCACACCGCCGGCGAAGTTTTCCGCGACGATGTCGCTTTTCGCGACTAATTGTTTGGCGATCTCGCGGCCTTCGGGTTGCTTCAGATCGAGCGTGAGAGAGCGCT
>JANWXO010000303.1 GCA_025057295.1 Candidatus Binatia bacterium
GTTGGCGTTCCACTTGACCTTGATCGGCGCGGGCATCGATTTTCTGCCGTACTTTATCTACACCTTCGAGCGGTTAGGAGAGCGGTGGGGGCTGGGAAAGGGTCGGGGACGCTTCAGCGTGGAGTCGGTCGGTTGGCAGAGCCCGCAGGGAGCAGAGCAGGTGATTTACGAGGGGAGCCGGAAGACATTGCAGAATACCTTTCATCCGATCGGCGTGCAGGATCTGTGTCCTCCGGACGGTGAGCTTTCCCCTGGGGGTTGCCTCACCTTGCACTTTCTCACGCCGACCCGCATCCGGTATCAGGAGACCCTCGCACCGGCGCTCGACTTTCACGTGCTGCTGCGGGCGCTGCTGCGGCGGCTGTCCAATCTGGCCTATTTTCACTGCGGGGGTGAACTGCCGCTCGACTTCCGCGGGTTGATTGCCGCCGCCGAGCAGGTGGAGACCGTCAAGAGCGAGCTTCGTTGGTACGACTGGGAGCGGTACTCCGCCCGGCAAGAGACGCGCATGAAATTAGGCGGGGTGATCGGGCGGGTGACCTATAGAGGGGAACTCCGGCCATTCGTGCCCCTTCTGCGACTGGGTGAGGTGGTCCATGTCGGCAAGGGCACCAGCTTTGGGTTGGGGAAGTATGTGATGGAGAGCGGAGGAGACCGAGTCTGATGGTGGGGCTCGGCGAACTGGCGGAGCGAGTGCCGCTGGGAAAAGAGCAGGCTCGTGCTCTCGAGGGATCCCGGCGGTGCCTCGGAGAACAGGCTGTCTGGGAACAGAGCACGAAAGTCGTGCTTTCCGGCAGTGGAGCGCGGGGAAATGTCGGCGCAGTGTCTCTCCACACCTGCGCTCCCGCTTGCAGGAACTGCGGTTGCGTTTGTGGGCGGCCGAGGATTTACCGACTCTAGCGACGTCTATGCGCGAGGCCTTTGCCTAGACAGGAGCCGTGATGCCCCCAGCCCTGACCGTTTCTGTAGGCGGTTCGCCCGAGCCCCTGATCGAAGTCCTCGGCGGACAGCGCCCCTGGTTCGGCTGCGCTCTCGTGTTGCAGGCCGGGGTGAGGCAGCAACGTTGCCAGCCCGGTAAGGTTGCTGCCTCGATTTCTCTCTTGTCTTGTGGCTGACCGACCTGCCATTATTGGAAGGAGCGGGGGGCAGAAAGGCAGCGACTCGGAGAATTCTCTTGTCGAGGAACGTCGATGACTTTCTCTGAAGCACAGGTGACGTGGCTGGCTGCTCTGTTGCACGATATCGGCAAATTCCACGAGCGCACCTTACGTCCGTTGCCATCGTGGGCATCCAGCTACCGGAACGAAGCGAAATACAGCCACGAGCCATTTAGTGCGCTCTTTGTCGACGATTTCCTTGGGAGCTGGACGGGCGACATCCATACGCTACGACGCCTCGTGCTCAAACATCATACTCCCTCTTTGCCCGATGAACTGTTGGTTGCGTTGGCCGATCGTCTGTCTGCCAACGAGCGCGCCGAAGCGGAGGGGGACGTGGAAGGCGCGCGGGGACGTGCAGAGAGCGTGCTGCGGACCGTGTTGTCGCGTGTGGAGTTGACACAGCAACGAGGCGACGCGCCGCTCTATCATGACCTTGTTGCGTTGTCGCTGAACCGGGAGGTGCTCTTTCCGAAGCGAACAGTGTCTGGTTCTGCAGGGGCGTACGCTGCTTTGTGGCAAGCGTTCACACAAGAAGTAGGCCGTATCCCGCGAGGAGATTTTCTGACTCTCTTAGCCGTGCTGCGGAAATTCACCTGGGCGATTCCTTCCGACACGCGCTACGACATCGTTCCCGATATATCGCTCTATCAACACTTGAAGACCACAGCCGCCATCGCTGCATGTTTGCTGAGAGAGGAACTTGACGAACATGAGTTGCAGACTCTCCTTGCCGCCCTCACCCATCTCTTTCGCAAAGAGCCGTTGACGCCAGCGGAAAAAGATCTGGTGAGGCGCAACCTGTGTGCCTTAGTCAAGGGAGATGTTTCCGGCACCCAAGACTTTCTCTATCTCCTCACCAGCAGCGGGGCGGCGCGGGGGTTACGTGGACGCTCATTCTACCTCCAACTGCTCACCGAGGTGATCGCGGATTGGATTTTACACCAGTTTCACCTCCTTCCGACCAATCTGCTGTTTGCTGGAGGAGGACACTTCTATCTCCTGTTGCCATACAGGGAAGTGGAAGAACGGTTGGACGCTCTGAAGCGACAGATTGCTCAGAAGCTGTGGCGAGCCCATCGGGGTGACCTTTCGCTCACGGTGGATTTCGTCCCGGTCACGGCTCTGGATTTTCTGGAGGGAGAAGCTGGTGGGAATGCCTTTGCGGACAAATGGGGAGCAGTGTCGCGTCGAGTGGATGAGCACAAGCGGCGCAAGTGGCGGCACATGGGGAGTGACACGATGCTCCGCGAGCTCTTCACCGCCTGCCAGCAAGGCACGACGGCAGAGGAAATGTGCCAGGTCTGCCACGGCGAGTGGAAGCCGAACGTAGACAGGCTGGATGACGACATTCGCAAGTGCCGTCGCTGCGTACAATTTGAGGAGTTAGGACGGTCGCTGCGCGATCCCACTCATCTCGTCATCTTTACCGTACCTGCGGCAGAGCCGCCCGACCCATGGGACTGGCGTGGCGTGCTCCGGGCCTTTGGTGCGGAGGTTTGGTTTGTCCGCAAGGGGGATGAAATACCTCCGAGGCCAAGGCATGCAACCGCGGCAATGGTGTATACCTTCAATGAAACGAACTTCTTGCGTGACGATGTACTCACCAGATTCTGCTGGGGTGATTTGCCCGTTAGGTATGACTTCCGCCTGCTCGCTGATGTGACCCCTGTCAAGGGGTATGATGCGGGAGGCAACCCGATCATTGCCGAGTTCAGCGATCTTGCCGAAGCGTCGCAGGGCGTGAAGTGGCTGGGCGTGTTGCGGATGGACGTGGATAGTCTCGGTGAGGTATTCAAAGGTGGTTTGGGCAAGCAGGCGACGATTTCGCGTATGAGCACCTTGAGCGAGTCCCTCCGGCTCTTTTTTGAGGGTTGGGTGCCCCAACTGTGTCGCCGGTACAATCGCTTCGCCCAGGGCGACAAGGACCGGCTTTACCTTATTTACGCCGGTGGTGATGATCTGTTTATCGTCGGCGCATGGAGCGTGTTGCCTGAACTGGCCAAGCAGATTCGCGATGACTTCCGCCTTTTTGTCGGTGGGGATCAGGTGACGCTTTCAGGGGGGATCGCCATCGAGCACCAGAAGTTTCCCCTTTATCAAGTCGCCTCTGATGCGAAACATGCACTTGACGGCCAGGCAAAAGAGTTCACCCGACAGGGTGGACGCGGGAAAGATGCGCTCTGCTTTTTGCGCACTGCTATCGGTTGGGAGCGAGTCGAGGAGCTCATGCAGTGGAAGGATACATTGTTGCGACTGCTCGCTCCTGGCAATGGCACGACTCCACTGCCGCGTGCTTTGCTAACCAGGCTGGCAGAAATTGCTGCGCTCTACAGCGAGAATGGCGCACGCAAACGCAGACTGCATCGGCAAGGAAAGATCACTTTGGAGCAAATGGAGGAGATGGTGCACTATGACAAGTGGCAGTGGCGGCTAGCGTATCAACTGAGCCGCTTTGCCGAGCGTTATCCGGATCATAAGGACACAATTGCTGCACTCCAGCGGGCGATTGTACGTGAGCGGGATGGTGTGATCTCCTTCCTCCACGTCTTGGCCCGGTGGGCCGAATTGTCGACACGGGAGGGAT
>JANWXO010000304.1 GCA_025057295.1 Candidatus Binatia bacterium
AACGACCGCCTGGTCGCGCTCTACCGGCAAGTCTGCAACCCCACGCCTGCAGAGTTCTCCCTCTCCACGCTGCCCCCTACGAAGGCTGCTCTGTAGAGCATTTCCACAACATCTGCAACCAAATAAGGGTGAAAGGATGAAAAGCACATCTCCGGTGTCGGTACAGCTCCCCGCCGGCACTGTTGTTGCGCCGGACGGCCGGTCCGAAGACGTTACCGCGTCGAGACCCACACGAACGCTCGATCACCCCCTGCTGCCTTTCACAGAAACAATGCGCAGCGTGATCGAGCGGATTCTCTCCCTCCCCCTGCGTTCCCGCCGTATCCTGGTGATCCTGCTGCATGGGCTGCTGGTGGTGTGCTCGTCGTACGGCGCGTTCTGGCTGCGTTTCGATGGAGAGATCCCGCAGCAGAGCTGGGCGCTGTTCCTGCGTCTGCTCCCCTGGCTCCTCGTCATCCGGCTCCTCACCTTCTGGCCGCTGCACCTCTATCACGGACTGTGGCGCTACACTGGTATCTGGGACCTGCTGAACATCATCACAGGGGTCAGCCTCAGCACGCTGCTCTTCTACGCTCTGGTGCATTGGGGTTTTGCCGAAGTGAGTTATCCTCGTTCTGTGTTCCTCATCGACACGATCCTGCTCATCTTCCTCATGGGCGGGGTCCGCCTGGGACGACGCCTCTTCGGCAGCCTCGGACAGCCGCGGCAGGAAGAGAAGCGGGTGCTGATCTACGGCGCCGGCGATGCGGGCGAGATGATCGTGCGCGACATGAGGAACAATGCGGCATTCTACAAATATGAACCGGTGGGCTTCATAGACGATGATCCCCGCAAAGCTGGTCAATGGATCCACGGCGTGCCGGTGCTGGGCGGACAGGCGGAGCTAGCCCAGATCATCGAGAAAAAGAAACCCCACGAGGTACTGGTGGCGATGCCGTCGGCAGGGCCGACCACCATGCGCGACGTGCTGACCGCCCTGCGTCCGTTCAAGATCCCGATCAAAACTCTGCCGAATGTACGGGAAATACAGAACGGGCAGGTAAAAATCAGTCAGATCCGCGACCTGGCTCTGGAAGATCTGCTCGACCGGGCTCCGGTGGGGTTGAATCTGGAGCCGGTCCGTCGGTGGGTGAAGGGTAAACGGGTGCTGGTGACCGGCGCAGGCGGCTCGATCGGTGCGGAACTGAGCCGCCAGCTCGTCCGCTACGACCCGGAGTTGCTGGTGTTGTTGGACAAGAGCGAGAATGCCTTGTACACCATCGATATGGAGCTCAGCCAGCGTTTCCCTACCCACCGCCGTGTCGCCTTTCTGGCCGATGTGAAACACGTGACCCAGTTGCACGAGATTTTCGCGCAACACGCACCGCAGATCGTGTTTCATGCCGCCGCCTATAAACACGTGCCGATGATGGAATTCCACCCCGGCGAAGCGGTGCTCAACAACATCGTCGGTACCCGCCGCCTCTGCGAGGTGGCGCTGCACTATGGGGTAGAAACCTTTCTCCTGATCTCGACCGACAAGGCGGTGAATCCCACCAATATCATGGGAGCGACCAAACGGGTCGGAGAGCTCTACCTGCAGGCCCTGGCACAACAGAGCCCACAGCACGGGACCGCCTTCGCCGCTGTCCGCTTCGGCAACGTCCTGGGGAGCAACGGCAGTGTTATTCCCCTGTTCCTGCGGCAAATCGAACAAGGGGGTCCGGTAACGGTCACGCACCCGGAGGTCACGCGCTACTTCATGACCATTCCCGAAGCGGTCCAGCTCGTCCTGCGTGCGGCCACACTGGCCCGTGGCGGAGAGATCTTTGTGCTCGAAATGGGCGAGCAGATCAAGCTGGTGGACATGGCCCGACACCTGATCCGTCTGGCCGGGTTCGTACCGGACGAAGAAATCCCCATCACCTTCATCGGTCTACGGCCGGGGGAAAAACTACACGAGGAGCTCGTCGGGGAGGGCGAGGTGCTGGAGCCTTCCGGGGTAGAGTATATTCATCGCGTGCGTCCTACCCAGGTTGTGGACCAGGAATGGCTGATGTCCCGTCTGACGACGCTGGAGCGGGTGGCCATAGAAGGACAGGTGAAGGAAGTCACTGCGCTGCTTTGTGAGCTGGTCCCTAGCCTGTACGCGAACGACAAGTACGACTTCTCCCCACCGCCATGCACGCGACCTGATCACGATACTGGCGACGATGCCTACTCCCATGGTACATAGGGAAGCACCCATCGTCATGGGCGGTGTTTCCTTCTCCTAAAAAGGATCGATACGCAATGTTGGTGTCTATGGCTGGTAAGCAGCTGTTTTTCCTCGTTCTCACAGTGCTGGGTGTCGGGTGTACGGCGGGACCGCAGCCGCAGCACGCGCTGCTCCCGCCTGCCTCGCCAGCGCCGGTGGCGCAGCCGCCAGCGCTGTCCGAGCTGAATCAGACCCTCGCCGCAGTCGCCCTGCAGGCAGCCGCGCCGGTGGGCGATTACCGGATCGGGCCCGAAGACCTCCTGCAAATCACGCTGTTCAACGTACCCGAAGGCGAGTCGAACGCGACCCCGCGGGTCACAGAGGCTCGCGTGAGCCAGCAGGGAGTTATTACATTACCCCTCCTGGGCCAGATTCCCGCCAGCGGGCGAACCACTGCCGAAATGGAAAAGATCCTCAAAGAACGCTACGCCACCTACCTGCGCAATCCTCTGGTCGGCGTGACGGTCAAGGAGTATCGCAGCCAGCGGGTCTCGGTGATCGGCGCCGTGCAGCGGCCCGGAGTCTTCGAGCTCACCGGTCCCAAAACCCTGATCGATCTCCTCTCCATGGCCGGCGGCGTGAGTCAGACTGCCGGACGCCAGGTGCACCTCTATCGCCAGGGACCGAACGGGCGCGAAAGCCAGATCTTCGATCTCTACACCCTCCTGCGCCGCCCGGGCGCCGACCCGGCGGAACTGGCCAAACTCATCGTGCAGGCAGGGGATATCATCAACGTTCCGGAAGCCGGCATGTTTTTTGTCGATGGCGCAGTCAAGCGACCCGGCTCCTTTCCACTGAATCGCCCCTACACTCTGAGCCAGGCTTTGAGTGCGGCCGGCGGGGTCGATTTCGAGCTGGCGAAGACCAGCGAGATCACCGTGATTCGCCGGCAAGGGGGGAACGAAATTGCGACGGTGTCGTATAACTTCGATGCCATCAAGGCCGGTCGGGCTCCCGACCCGGCGATCGAGGCGGAAGATGTGATTGTGGTCCCGGTCAGCGGGGCGAAATACTTCGTCAGACGCTTCGTCGGCAGTCTCATCCACGGCGTTTCTATCGGGTCTTTTATGTACTGATCGGCACCGCCGATAAACAATACGAACAGGACTTATGCAACACATTCCCTCGTGGCGTTCCCCTCATCTGCTCGAAGGCGGTGCTGTCGCTCCGCTCCCTCCCCCGGAGAGCCAGGAGTTTCACCTGCGCGACTACTGGAAGATGGTGCGCAAGCGCCGCCGTTTGGTGGCGACAGTTTTCCTGACCGTCTTCGCGCTGGGCGCGTACATCACTTTATCGCAAACCCCGCTCTACACCGCCACCGCCACCCTCAAGATCGACCCCCAGGAACCTGGAGTGATTCAGCTTCAGGAAGTACTGGCGACGCAAAGCGGGGGAATGGTGGACTTCGACTATTACGAGACGCAATTCGCCCTGCTGAAAAGCCGCCCGTTAGCCGCACGGGTGATCGCCACCCTCGATCTTGCCTCGAATCCTGCCTT
>JANWXO010000305.1 GCA_025057295.1 Candidatus Binatia bacterium
TACAGCCCGGGCTCGCGTAGCATGCGTCGCGGGTTGCCAAACTGCACGATCATCCCTTGTTCCCATTCCCCGATGGTGAAGGCCGTTTGTGAGACGACGATCACCGCTGCCAGCACGAGGCCGATCACCAGCTTTGTCATCGGTTGTCCCTCCTTTCGTCATGAGCACGTGGGGCTGTATCCCCTGCCGGCGGCGCCGCGACCAGCTCTTTGAGCGGCAGCAGCGGAACGATCCCATCTCGCTGGCCAGCATCCAAGACATACTTTTCCATCTGTGGCATGATGCGTTCCATGCTCTCCAGGTAGAGGCGGTCCCGCGTCACCGCTCTGGCTTTGTGGTATTCCGCCAGGACTTGCAGAAACCGCTGGGCATCACCCTGCGCGCGAATGACCCGCTGGGCCTTGTATGCCTCTGCCTGCTGGACCATCTGTGCCGCTTCCCCGCGCGCCTTCGGGACCACGTCTTCGCGGTAGCCTTCTGCTTCTTTCACTAAACGGTCGCGGTCTTCCAGCGCTCGCACGACGTCGTGAAACGCATCGCGCACCTCGTTGGGCGGGTCGACCACGAGCAAGCGCGCCTCGGTGACGAGCAGGCCGGTCTGATAGGTATCCAGCAGCGTTTGCAGCGCGCTCTTGGTCTGCTCCTGTACCTCTACTCGCCCTTCCGTCATCGTGTAATCGATGGTGTTGCGCCCCACGGCGCTGCGCAGCGCGACCTCGGCCGTTGTGTGCAGAATCGTTTCCGGCTCGTAGGCGGCGAAGAGGAATTTGACCGGGTCCTGCACGCGGTATTGCACGAAGAGATGGATCTCGACGATGTTTTCATCCCCGGTCAGCATCAATGCTTCCTGCGGGACCGTGCGAGTGCCGGCATTGGCGCCGCGCCCCAGTTCCACCCCGGTGGTCGTGCGAAAGCCGACCTCGGCGCGGCGGACTTGGGCGATATCCACAATCTGGTGGCTGTCGATCGGCCACGGCAGCCGGTAGCGCAATCCGGGTTCGGTCTGGTCGATCGCTTTCCCAAAGCGCAGTACCACCCCGCGCTCGCCAGGGCCGACAACGTAGAACCCGCTTGCGAGCCACAACACGACCAAAATGAGCGGGAGCAGCCAGAGGAGTTTCCCTCCAGAACGCCCTCGCGCCGTAAACTCCCGCGCCCGCCGTTTCAGCTCTTCTACGGCCTCGAACAGCTCGTCTCCCGAGGGAAAATCTCCCGGTTTTCTGCGGCCATTCATATACGCCTCCTTTCGCCTGCCTCCGGGCAGGCTCACTCCGGCAGCGAACTTGCAGCAACAGTAGCGCATATCCCACACGACTTGAATAGTGGGTCCCCACTAGCAGTCAGAGGGGCCGAATTCCGGGGAAGTAGCTGCTGCTGGCGTCCGACCGGCACGCTGAGCAGTGGACAAACGGCGCGCACGCACGCTATGGTCGAGCAACGAGTCCGTACGACACAAAAAGGAGAGGATCATGCCTGACCGCCCGCTTTTGCTCCACCGTGAACCGCCGTTGGCATGGTTGGTGTTCAACCGCCCTGAACGGCGCAATGCGATCAATTTGGAGATGTGGCGCACGTTGCCCGAGCTCGTCGCTCAGGTGGCTGCGGATGACGAAGTCCGGGTGTTGGTGATTCGCGGCGCTGGCGAAGAGGCGTTCATTTCTGGCGCGGATATCTCGCAGTTCGGCGAGGTGCGCACCGGTCCGACGGCGACGGCCGAGTACGACCGGGCGACAGGGGCAGCCCTGGCAGCCATTGCCACGCTGGAGAAGCCGGTCATTGCGATGATCCACGGCTTCTGTTTCGGTGGCGGCTGTTCCGTGGCGGTGATGTGCGATCTCCGGCTCTGCGCCGACGACGCCCGCTTTTGCATCCCTGCGGCGCGCTTGGGCATCGCCTATCCCATCGAGCGCGGGGTGGAGCGTCTGGTGCAGGTGGTCGGAGCTGCACATGCCACCGAGATCCTTCTGACCGCCCGGGTGTACGATGCGACAGAGGCGTACCACATGGGCCTGGTCAACCGCGTCCTGCCCAAGGCAGAGCTCGAGTCGTATACGCGCGAGTATGCGCTGAAGCTGGCCGAGAACGCCCCGCTGAGCGTTGCGGCGCACAAGGTGTTCGTGCGCGAGAGTTGCAAACCCGCCAACCTGCGCGACAGCGAAAAGATCCGCGCCCTGTCGAGCCGGTGTTTTGCCAGTGAGGATTACCGCGAAGGGGTGGCCGCCTTTATGGAGAAGCGGCGGCCGCGTTTCCAGGGGAAGTGACCGTGCACCGCGCACCTGCGACCTCCTCACCGTCGCTGGGATAGGGCAGCAGACACAGACGTCGCAGGAGAGAAACGCCTGCAGTGCCGGGCGAGGCTGCCTCTCCCGTGGGCGAGGTCGGACCTTGAAGCAGAGCGTTATGACGAAGGGTCTGCACTTTCGCAACGTCTTTCTCTTCGTCTGCGGGCGGACACCGCAAATCGTCACCGAAACCCTTTTCTTCTTCGTCGTGCGCCGTCGCCCGCCAGTACGACCCCACGAGATTCATATTCTCACCACTACCGAAGGGCGGACCCTCATTCTCGAGCAGCTCTTGCAACCCGGGACCGGACAGTTTGCCCGCTTCTGCCAGGAGTATGGCCTCGACCAGACGCACATCCTCTTCTCGCCGCGCACTGTCGAAGTGTTGACCAATCGGCGGGGTGTGGCGTTGAAGGATATTCGCACGGATGCCGACAACCGGGCCGCGGCCGATCAGATCGTGGCCAAGGTGCGGGCCCTGACCGCCGATCCACACACGCGGCTGTTCGCTTCGCTGGCGGGCGGGCGCAAAACCATGGGACTCTATTTGGGGTTTGCCTTGCAATTCTACGGACGACCGCAGGATTGCCTGACCCACGTGCTGATCAGCCCGCCCGAGCTGGAGAACAATCCCCACTTCTTCTACCCGTCTGCTGCGAGCGCACTGTGGTCACAGCGCGCGACGGTCACGGTGGCCGAGGTGCCTCTCATTCTCTTGGGGCATAAGCTGCCGGTCTTGCAGGAACGGGCCGATCTCCGCTTTGCCGATCTGGTGGCCCAGAGTCAGCGCGAGGTCAACCTTCTCGCTATGCCCGCACCGGTGGTGATCGACCCGGTCAAGCGGAGGCTCCAAATCGGCGGAACTGACGTCCTCCTGTCGGGACTGGAATTTGCCCTGTATGTCATGGTCGCGCATCGCAAACAGCAGGCGGCATGCGCGTCCGACTGTCGCGGCTGCGAGGCCTGTACGATCGAGGCGGCCGATTTTCTCAAGCTCGAAACGGTTCATTCACTGGAGGCCATTGCCGCCGAGATCGGGGTGCGGGACCCACGCTTACAAGAATTGCGCTGGTGGGCGAAAGAAGACGAGGAGGGACGCCGCCGCTTCCTGCAGGTGTGTGCCCGTATCAAGCGCAAGCTCACCGACACATTGGGCGAGGCCGGCAGGCGCTACGCGATTGTGTCCCTGCGCATGCAACCAGGACGCACGGTCCGCTATACGATCCCGCTGGACAAAGGGTTGGTGCGTCTGCCCGCGCTGGCAACCTTGCCGGCGCGATAAGGTTACCAGGACGACTTTTGCCTTGCCTGCCGCGCACGGCGCGTGGCATGATACCGGGCACGATGGACACGACCCGTGAAGCCCTGACCCTGTTTCGCCTGCTGCGGGTGCGGGTGGTGCTGCGGGCGCGGGAGCCTCTGCAGCTGCCCCCGTATAAAGGGGCTGCTC
>JANWXO010000306.1 GCA_025057295.1 Candidatus Binatia bacterium
GGTCCATCTGCGCGGACCGAAGAAGCATCCGCTGGACTATCTCGAACACTTCCACTGGGCGGTCGAGTCCGAGGATTCGCTCATCCCCGAAGTGGTGAAACGGTGGGGAGCCGAGCGTATTCTCTTCAGTACCGATTATCCCCATCCCGATACCCCGTGGCCGCGGAGTGTGGAGGAGATGCGAGAAAAACTGGCCGCCTGCACTGCGGAGGAGCAAAGCAAAGTGCTCGGGGGGAACGCCGCACGGCTCCTTCATCTCTAGGGGCTCTTCCCTCGCGACCTCAGGGTGATACTGGAACGTAGTTGGCGAAAATTGACGATGACAATTCGGAGTAGGGAAATCCCGCTCTAGAAGAGGAGGATCTTGGTATGGCAGAAATCGTTGCTGGGATTGCCGCGTCGCACGTTCCTTTTCTCGCTATGCACCCGCAGTTCGAGATGGCCGAGGAGGGGCAACGGACCCGCGTCGTGGCTGGGTTTGGCGAGGCGAGGAAGCTCCTGGAACAGGTGCGACCCGACGTGCTGGTGATTTTCTCGACCGATCACTTCGATCGGTGTTTCTACAATAATCTTCCCCCTTTTCTTGTCGGGATAGGGGAGGAAGCGGAAGGGCCGGTCAACGAGTGGCTGCGGATCCCCAAGGTAAAGCTCAAGCTTGCCAGTGACCTGGGCTATTTCATCGTCAGCGAGGGCCTCGACAATGGGGTGGACTTCGCTTTGTCGCAAGAGCTGCCGCTCGATCATGCGGAAGTCGTGCCGCTGTCGTACCTCACCCCTCAGTGGAATATTCCCATCGTTCCCATCGTGGTGAATGCCTTTGCCCCGCCGATGCCGAGCCTGAAGCGGTGTTGGCAGGTGGGCGCATTCGTCGGTGAGGTGATCCGGCGATGGCCGCAGCAGAAGCGCGTGGCGGTGATCGGCACGGGCGGTATTTCCCACTGGGTGGGCCCACCGGAGACCGGCAGGGTCAACGCCGAGTTCGACCGCTGGTTCCTCCAGTGCCTCGTCGACGGGAGGAGCGGCGAGGTCATCGAGACCTACAAAAAAGCCGAGGACTTGGAAAAGGTTGCGGGCAACGGCGGCCAGGAGATCCGCGACTGGCTGGCTGTGGCTGGCGCCATGCCGCCCACGCTCACGCCGCGTGTGTTGGCGTATGAACCAATTCCACAGTGGGCGACCGGAACAGGGGTGATGGCCTGGGCGTAGGATGACGTGGACGCCTGGGGCTGACCTCTCAGCAGGTGGGGCAGGATCTTCTCCTGCCCCCTTGCTGCATCGCTCCGTCAAAAATCTCCGTCCTTGACGTACGGCTGACTCCAAAGAATCACCTGCAGGAGGACGCTTTTCAGCCACGCCTGCTGCATCTTTTCTACCTCTTCGGGACTGTGGCCTTTCTTGGCAAGGAAGGGTTTGAGGGTAGAGACGATGGGGAAGAGGAGAGCCGGGAGGTAGCGGTAAGGGATATGCGCCACAGCGGCTACCCCGTCGGTTTTGGTCTTCTTGGTGCGGTGGTGGCGCAGGCCGATTTCGTACTGATAATCGAGCCACTGTTGATCGTACTGGGCGCGTGCAGTGTCGAGAATCCACTGGCCGAAGCGGCGACGCACGGCGGCGAGATAGTCGGCGTCGGGCTGCCCGTCTGCCGTGCGGGTGAAGTAGTAGAGCAGGTGAGGGTGGGAGCCGACGAAGCCGTACCACACGTCCAGAATCGCTTCGACCTGATCTTCGAGAATCGGTAAGGACTGCCGCAGGTAGCTGAGATCCTCGTCGGTCAGCAACACGGTTTGCTTGAGAAGCGCGAACTCCTCCAGGGTCAGCGGCGAGCGTGGAACCGCCGCGGTCCCATAGGTATAGCCGGGGATCGTCGTCTGAGTCATGGCAACACCTCCGTTGTGTTATGGATTCTCGTATCAGGAAGGGGCGAGGTCCGACTCCGGCGGGGAGCGACCACAAAAGGCTGCCCACTGGGCAGCCGCTGCGGGGAGGTCGGCTGGCTGGTGGTCGCGACACTCGAGCCGCAGCTCGTGATCGCCGAACGGCGCGTCGACAAAAGCGCAGTGGTGTGGCCGCTCGCTGCCGGGGTAGACGTTGGGACGGAAGAACCGGCAGGTGACGCACATGCGTGCGACGGGAATCTGCCGTCGTTCTTGCAAGGTGCGGATGATCTTGACCAGGGTGCGCAACAGCACCCCGCGTTCTTCTCCCGAGAGGAGATGGATGGCGTGCAGCAGAAAATCCGGCCAGCCAGCGATGCGTGTTGCGACACGTCGACCCCTGGCGGTCAGGAGCAGTACGAGCTGACGGCGGTCGTGTGGGGCGCGGGTTTTCTGGACCAGCCGTTTGCGGACCAGGGTGGTCACCGCCTCGCTGACGGTTGCAGCGCCGACCCCGAGCTCGCTCGCCACCTCGTTCAGCGCGCGAGGGGCACGTGCCTGGAGCAGGGTGAGAATCTGCCCCTGTGTGGGGGTGAGTCCCTGCGGTCCGCTCGTCTGCCAGGCGTGCACTTTCAATGCGAGGCCAATCTTGGCCAGCCCGGTGAGCACTTGCTGGGCGCTGTGGTCGTGGGGCGGTGCCGACATTTCGGACTCCGAAATAATAGCTCCTTCGCCTTGCGTCAAGCCCCGGCGCCTGAAGTTGAGGGAACAAAAGTCAGGGAGGGGCGGTGCGGCGCTGGGGGGAACGCTTGACAGCGGGGTGCGGGAGGTGTACAGCATGAGCAAGCGCTCAATCAAAAGGAGGTGGCACTATGGCGCTCCCCAGTCAGCAGTTCGCGCAGGAATTGCAACAGATGGTCGCCAGGCGGCGGGCGTTTTGGGATCATCCCTGGATCCAGAAGTTTCGCCGCGCAGAGTTGAGCAAAGAGCAGGTACGCCACTGGATCGAGCAGCAGTTTTACCTCACGGGCCGGGTCCACGACCTGATCGGTCCTCTGTACGTCAACTGCGAAGATGACGAAGCGCGGGTCCACATTTTAGAAAACCTGCTGGAGGAAGAGACCGGGCGGATGTCGAAGAGTGCGCCTCACCCCGAACTCTACTTGCGCCTGGGCTGTGCGTTGGGGAGCACGCGCGAGACGATGCGCAACATCCGTCCGTTGCCCGAGTCGGTGGCCCTGCGCACCTGGTGGGTGTGGGTGGTCGCGCATCGCCCCTTTATGGAAGGACTGGCGGCGGTCAGTATCGCCGGCGAAGCCCAGGTGCCGGGTGCGGGCAATGAGTTTGCCCGGATCCTGGAAGAAAAGTATGGTCTCACCCACGAAGAGACGGCTTTTTGGTGGGTGCACGAAGAGGCCGATCGCGAGCATGGCGGCAGTGCCACAGAGCTGGTCGCCAAGCTGGCGAAGACGGATGAGGAGCAGCAGCGGGTGCGCGATGTGATCGATCACACTCTCGAATTACTCTGGCGTTTCTTCGACGGCTTGGAACTCGCTTACGGTACGCAGAGAATGGCTGCCTGACGTGGCTTCTCTTGGCGTCCAGCGCGCCTGGACGTGTGTTGTGTAGGATGGAACAGCGGCTGCCTCCATGACCGGACAGGTAGGAGGTGGCGGGATGAGTCCGGGCTGATGGACAAGGCCAGTGTCGAGTGACAGAGGGGGAGAAGAGGCGAAGGAGCACAACGGCATGCAGTTTGGCGTGTTTTCCGTCATGGACTTTCATCCCGAGTGGCAGGGGTCTGCCGCCGGGTTTTACCGCGAGGTGATCGAGCTGGCAGTTGCGGC
>JANWXO010000307.1 GCA_025057295.1 Candidatus Binatia bacterium
TGCCACTGAGTCTCTTCCCCAGTCTGCCGCCGAGCTGCCAGGTCTGTTTGTTTCCGTGCATCTATCCGCGGCCGGATATCTCTGCCGTGCGGGTGAAGGACTACCAGGGACGGAAGCTGGCGTTCTGTTCGGATGCATGTGAGTGGATCTTCGATTTAGAGCCGCAACGGTACCTCGGCTATCAACAGTTTTACGAGAGATTCGAAGGGTGGAGCCTGGCAGAAGTGATCCGCCATTTTGGCTACCTACGACCCGACGGCAAAACCTTGATGGCGCAGCCGTCGCTGCGTCGCGACCGCCTCTGGACGATCGACGACATCGAGCGTATCGGGTACGAAATCAAACACCCGCTCCGTGGCGCATGAGGGAGACGCGGGGTGCGATCCCACCCGCATCCCGCCCTCAGCGGGGGAGCGCGGAACGTTCCAAGAGCTGGAACACAGCGCCTTCCAGTCGCCCATAACTTTCACGCAAGAACTTGAGCTGGTCTTCTTGGACCTCGAATGCCCGCTGTCGTTCTTCCACCGGTACCAACCGCCAGCCAGGCAAACATCCCTCCCAGAATCAGCGCCAGCAGGCCGATGAGAATCTGCAGCAGCGTCATGACGTCATTAAACCGTTGATGCATATCCTGGCGTAGGTCGCTTACCTGCTGATGGGTGGACTGGCGCAGTTCTCCGATCTGCTGGTGAGAAGACTGACGTAACTCGGTAATCTGTTGGTGGGTAGACTGGCGCAACTCTGCAATCTGTTTCTTGACCTCGTCGAGGTGTTCTTGCAGTGTTTGCTGGCCGGCTTTCAACTCGACCAGCGATTGAATGATCTCGCGATCCGAAATGCGGAGGGGAATCTCGACCGCTGCAGCCGGAGCAATAGTGCAGGCGACAACGATAAACAGGAAGCTGAGCACCGGCCATGACATACAAGAGGATCCTCCCAGGAAGGGAGCGAACGGTACACTCCTGCGTTGGCGTTGGGGAAGCTAATTGCAGGAACCAGCGTGTCCGTTGACCCCCGTTTTAGGGCGAGGCTGATGGGGTGGGAGGCAAGAGGGGGAGAACGAGATATGAGGGATGGGCGGCGTCATGGTGGACGGTGTTGGTCGCGATGCGGATGTCCGCCGGGGTATCGGCAGCGAGGAGGGGGTGGCCGCTGTTGGTATTCCGGGCGCGCCGCGGAAAGTTGCTACTGGTGATATCCACCTCGATGCAGCTACCGGCCCGAAAGGTGTGAGAGAGATGACCCAGCTGGATCGTGACCGGATAGATCCGATCGGGTGCGAGGGGTTGTGGTCCCGCGGTCGGCTCTCGATACATCGCCCGTACTACCCCGTCCATGAGCAACATCGCCGTACCATCCGGGTATACCTCGATGAGCTTGGCCACAAAGTCCGTGTCCGGACAGGTCGATTGGATGTGGAGTGTCACCTCTACTGGTCCTGCGATGGTGAGATCGTGGGTGAGGACCGCGCTGCAGTAGAGCAGACCGTAGTCGGGCAAGGCGTGAAGCGGACGTTGATCCCGCGGTCCGCTGTCGATCAGCATATTCCGGCCACCCAGGGTGGGAATGGGCTGGTTAGGATCGTAACGATACTGCCGGACTGTCCCGTCTGGACCGTCGCGGCTGAGACGGCCGTCCCCTGTGAGGGAGAACCGCTGCCGCACGATGCCCGGGGGAGGCCACTGGTCTGCGTACTGCCAGTCATTGGCAACGTAGCGTTGGGGATCTGCTACCCATGCGCGCGGGGAGTAAAAGACCGCCGGTTCCTCCATAATCGGCGTGGGCTCGCCTTTGAGCCAGTAGTCGAACCACTCGAAGTAGGGGTCGCGCGGCCAGAAGTGACGCTCGTACACGAAGTAGTGATCGTTGGGACCGATCCAAAGCCGCTGGTTCCCGACCCGCGCCTGGATCTCGGTAAACGCGGCGATCACGCTGGTGAGGAAGATGTCGAACCACGTCGTCACGTGGAATCCAGGTACATTGATCGTTGCACGGAAGTTGTGGCGTGCCCGAAAGGCGTCAGGGGCAGGGTGGCTGAGAATTTCATCCAAGTACGGTTGGAGCACCGAAAAGTCTGGGTACCCGAGTAACGGCAAATGCATCCAGTCGGCGGAATGAAGAAAGGGGGGATCCGTCTGGCGTGCCGCTTCTAGTGCCAGATAACGCGCTTGGGCTGCAGCCGCGACAGCGGCAAATTGTTCGCCGCTGAGGCCGTAGCGCTGCATCACGGCGGCGCGATGGGAAGGCGAGAGTCCTGCGATATTCCTTCCTACCCACAGCAGCAGCCGCTCGAGCTCGATCGAATGGCCTTCGTATACCACATCGTCGTAAATGCTCGAGCTGCCGACCTGGACAAAGAACGCCCGTACGCTCGGGTGTCCTTGCGAGGCGGCGGCCAGTGCTGTGGTTGCCGCGGCCGACGACCCTGACACCCCGACGCGGTGGTTCGACCACGGTTCGCTGTCGATCCAGACGAGCGTGTCGTACCCATCCGCTGCATCGTCGCCGTAGACATGGTCCTCTCCCTCGGAACCGTAGCGTCCCCGTGTGTCTTGGTAGACCGCGGCATACCCACGACGGACAATCTCGCGCCATCCGCGCAGGAGCGAGCCGCGGAAGGGTGCGCGCGCATCTGGCAGCCAGCCCTTGGTACAGTTCCGCACGTCTTGCCCTTCGGGGGAAGTGATGCCGTAGGGCGTACGCTGCAGAATCACCGGGTAGCGCGGCCCACCGTCCAGGGGCAAGAAGACAAAGGTATTGAGCCGGACGCCGTCGCGCATCGGGACCATTGCCTGGAAGCAGCGGGCGTCATCGAGAGTATGCATATATGTGTCTTCGCTGCGGCGATCGTGGTGGACTCTACATCTCTGCGCGAGACGGCGTCAAGCACGATTGCACGCAAGCTGTCAGCGGGCAGCGGGTTGCCTCGGAGCAGTGTCACAATATGTATTTGTTGCCCGGACCTCCGACGGTCTTCCAAGAGCCCGGATGGCATTGACAGAACGACGCTTTTATAGCACAACAGCAAGCCCGAGAGACAAGGAAGGAGCAAACACGATGCCAGTAGCTGTCGCAGCTGGCTCGAAAGTCCTGCGAAAATAAATAACTTAGAGTGATTCCGTGCTCTTCGTGCTCTCGTGGGTTTTCACGGTCCGTAGGGAGGAGGTGGTGAGGAACAGAGGGACACGCAAAAATGTCACCGTCGATGAGGTGGAGCATGATATCTCTCAAAACGATTGCAGACTGGGTGCGCACGCGGCAATCCGATTATTTTCATGTCCTCACCTTCGCCCCCGTGCTTACCCTCTCTTTTCTCAGCCTCGTCGTTCGTACCGCGGACTCAGCTGTTGATTTAACCGACGAGAAGAAAAAAGTCGCGCAACACCTGCGATACCGCCTGCAAATGCTCCAAGAAGACAAGCGAGGATGGGAGCATGCTTGTCACCTCTCCGGACAGACAGTGACGCACGCCTACGCGGTGCAGCTGGAGCCAGATTCTGTTGCGTTCGCGCTGCGAGACCAGGCAGGATCGACACCCCTTGTTCCTCAAACATGCGACGCGGAGCCGGTCTCTCGTGTCCTCTGCGGAGCACCGCACTCTGGGGAACTGTCGGTGCCGACGTGCGAGGACACCGTGCTCATACCCGGTTTTTCCCCTCTCCGCTCCGGAGGGAACCCCACAGGGGGATCTCCTCCCCATTCCCGCCGAGCA
>JANWXO010000308.1 GCA_025057295.1 Candidatus Binatia bacterium
CGATGAACAGGATGACGTCCCCTTCCGATTCCTGTACTTCCTTCAGAACAGCTTTGAGCCGTTCCTCGAATTCGCCGCGAAACTTGGCGCCGGCAATCAGGGCGCCCATATCCAGTACGATCAGCCGTTTGTTCTTGAGGCTCTCCGGGACGTCTCCGCGCACGATGCGCTGGGCCAGCCCTTCCACGATGGCAGTTTTTCCCACACCCGGATCGCCGATCAGCACAGGGTTGTTCTTGGTACGACGCGAGAGCACTTGGATGACGCGCCGGATCTCGTCGTCGCGACCGATCACCGGATCGAGCTTGCCCTGGGCAGCCAGTTTGGTGAGGTCGCGCCCGTACCGCTCCAGGGCTTGATAGGTCGCCTCAGGATTGGGGCTGGTCACGCGCTGGTGCCCGCGGACTTTCTGCAGCGCGGCCATCAGCCGCTCGCGGGTCAACCCCAGGGAGCGCAACAACCGGCCTGCAGCTCCCTGTGCCTCTTCCACCATCGCCAGCAGCAGATGCTCTACGCTGACGTACTCGTCTTTCAGCGCCTTGGCTTCGTCTTCCGCCTGCGTGAGCACTCGCACCAGACGCTGGGTGATGTAGACCTGTTGCGCCCCAGCGCCAGGTCCTGACACCTGCGGGAGCCGAGCCAGCTCCTGCTCGATCCGCTCACGGGCTGCGCTCGGTGCAATACCTGCAGCAGCGAGCAGCGCGGCGGCAAGGCCTTCCCGCTCTTCGAGCAGCGCGGCGAGCAGATGCTCGACATCCACGCCCTGGTGGTTCCGTCGCACGGCGAGGGCTTGGGCACTGCGCAGTGCCTCCTGCGATTTTTCTGTGAACCGGTTTAAATCCATTGAAACATACTCCTCGGGTAGAATACGTCGCCTCTGACGTTGTAGGGACAAGATAAGCATTCTCCTGCCCGTTGTCAGCGCAGAGGCGAAAAAAATTCTCTTGCGCTGGTTATTCTCCCGTTACCTTGTGGGAACCCTCGGCGTTGCCCGGTCTGGGCAGGCGGAAGAGAGGTGCGCAACGCCTAACCGGCCGACGCCCTCGAGCCCTCTGCGGCCACGAGAGACCAACGCTCGCGGGAAAGCGAGATTGCGTACGAGGAAGCACGTGGCTAAGTTAAGTTCTATGCGTTGTCTCTATTGCCGCGAGTGGGCGGGATGGTTCACCCGGACCTGTGTCGACTGTGCCCGCCTGTACGCAATCTACCAAACGCACCGGGGACAGGTAGGGCTCGGGCAATTCCTCGATCTGTTGCTTGCCACCGGACTGCCCCGTGCCAAGATCGAAGCCTTCCTGGCCGCTGACCCATACGGGGAGGGAAGTATCAGAGACCGTATCATTGCCGATGTCAGTACAGAACTGCTCGCCGCCATGGGGGTTCATGCTCCCCAACACGCCCAGGAGGTGAAGCGGTTGCGCGAGAAAGGGGACTGGCGCTTCCTGGGCGAGCGTCCCAAGGAATAGGAACAGCCCGCGCTCCCGGCCCTGCTCGACCCTGTGGATGAACGACGTGCAATGCCGGTCTTGCCTCTGCAGAGGCGGTAGGTCCACCGCTATCGGTGGAGAAACTTGCGGACCAGCTTGCGCCCGTAAAAGCGCGAGGTCTGCCAGGAGAAGGAGCGGCGTTTGAGCAGGTCGAGGCGGATGATTTTCCATTCGATCTCTTTCACCAACGCTTTGCGTTCGCCGTCTTCCTCGATGTATTTGAGGAGGTCTTGCAGGGTGTGGATCTCCTTCTGCAGCTCGGCCTCGGGCGGCAACACATGAGCGTTTTTCATAATGTGATAGGCCATGCGCAGGTCTTCTGGGACGGAGCTGAGATCTTCCAAAACGATCGGCTTTCCCTTACCGGGCAGATCGTCGAAGGCGCCGGCCTGTTGTGCCTCCCGGATCCGCTCTTCCACAATACGGGCGAAGTATGACATGCTGCCGCTCCTGTGCCGTTTTCGCCCACCATAAGGGGAGGGGAGGAAGGGTGTCAAGGGTTGATTCTGTCCTCGCTCCACAGCTATGAGAGAAGGCAAATCACGTGGGAGGAGAGCATATGGGAAAGATTGCCTTCGGTGTCGCCCTACCAGCTGTCACCGGTATTGCCGAATTTGCCCGCCAGGCCGAGGAGTTAGGATTTGATTTTCTCGCCTGCGGGGAGCATGTCATGTTCCATGGGCCGGTGACGAACACCTTCGTGGCCCTGTCGGTTGCTGCCGGCGTGACACAGCGTATCCGGCTCCTCAGCTCCGTGGTGCTGTTACCCCTGTACCCGGCGGCACTGGTCGCGAAGATGGGGGCGGTGCTCGATGTCGCCTCCGGGGGACGCTATCACTTGGGGGTGGGGATCGGTGGTGAGTTTCCCAAGGAATTTGAAGCCTGCGGAGTGCCGGTCAATCAACGTGGAGCGCGGACCAACGAGGCGCTCGAGGTGATCCACAAACTCTGGACCGAGCAGAACGTGGTGTTCGAGGGGAGGTTTACCAAGCTCAGTGGCGTGACTATCGATCCCCCGCCCATACAGAAGCCCCGGCCGCCGATTTGGGTCGCCGGACGCAAAGAACCGGCGATGAAACGGGCGGCGCGTTATGCTGACGGGTGGCTGCCCTACATGTATACCCCACAGCAACTGCAGCAGAGTGTCGAGACCATCGCCCGTTTTCGTCGGGAATACGGCAAAGATATGAGCACCTTTACTCCTGGGTTGTTCATTTTCACCACCGTCCATGCCAACGGAGATGAGGCTCGGCGTATGGCGGCCGAGCGCTTGGGGCGGCAATACGCCCAGGATTTCTCCACCCTCGTCAACAAGTATGCCTTGGCCGGCACGCCGGAGGAGTGCAGAAAGCGCTTACAGGAATACATCGACGCCGGTGCCCGCATGGTGATCCTGCCCTCTGCCTGCCGTCCCGAATATCTGCAGGAGAATATGCGGTTGCTGGTGCAAGAGGTGCTGCCGGCCTTTCGGGAATCCTAGTCGATCAGTGCTCACGCAGGGCGGTACGCAGATACAGATCGCGACAGCTCTGACTGCAGAAGTAGAGTTGCCGTCCGTGCAGCGAGGCTGGCAGAGCTTCCCGCATCGGGACGAAGCGTCCGCACTGGGGGTCCTGCACCATCAGTTCATCGAGCGGCTCCTGTCTCTTCTCCCGCTTGCCCCCGCGAGGAGCAGGCGGGGGCAGGAGGCGCCGAAGACCCGAGACGATCAGGTAGAGAGCGAGGGCGAACAGCAGGAGCCGCAGGAGAGTCCCCATTATTGCTGGCCTCGTGGACTCTGGAGATAGGTGAGCAGCTCCGAGTCCGGTCGTAACACCAAAGTCGTGCCGCGACCCAAAATCTTCTCGTACGCCTGCAAGCGGCGGGTAAAGGCGTAGAACTCTTCATCCTGGCCGAAGGCCTGCGCGTAAATCGCTGCTGCCTGGGCGTCGCCTTCACCGCTCAGCTTTTGGCTCGTTTCGTACGCAGTGGCGAGGATCACCTCGCGTTCACGGTCTGCTCCTGCGCGAATTTCCCGTGCCCGTTCTTCACCTTCGGCGCGGTAGCGCTTGGCGATGCGTTCCCGCTCCGCCCGCATGCGGGCAAAGACACTGGCCTGCACTTCTTGGGGCAGATCCAGTCGCTTGATGCGCACGTCGAGCACCTCGATGCCGAACGGCTTGGCCGCTTCCTGGGTATCCTTGGTCACGACCTCCATA
>JANWXO010000309.1 GCA_025057295.1 Candidatus Binatia bacterium
AGTGGGAGTCGAGGTCTCTGCCGTTGACGTGAACGAGCTGCTAGAAGAAATCCAAGCAGAGACCGCGAGCTGGTGTCGTGAGAAACCGCACGTGCGGGTGGTGTGGCGGATCGCGAAACGCTTGCCGCCTTTGCTTACAGATCGCACAAAGTTGAAGGTCATCATCAAACACGTGTTCTCCAACGCGCTGAAGTTTACCGATCAGGGGCGCGTAACTGTGACGGTTTCTGCTTGCGATGGAGGGGTAGCGATCCGCGTGACGGACACGGGAATCGGCATTGCCCCGGACACACTGCCCCTCATTTTCGAGATGTTCCGTCAAGGAGGAAACGTGCTCACTCGCCGCCACGGAGGAGTCGGAATCGGCTTGTACGTCGTCCGCCGCTTGCTCACGTTGCTTGGAGGTACGATATCGGTACAGAGCGAAGTGGGACGCGGTTCGACTTTTTGCCTCCGGGTGCCGCCTTACACGGCAACGTGTAATACGGCCGCACCGTTCACCTGATCATGTTTGAGTTTTCCTAAGGCTTCGTTCGCCTGTTCGAGAGGAAATGTCTCGGTGTGGGTACGGAGAGGGATGTCGCGTGCCAGACTCAACAGTTCTCGGCCGTCTTGACGGGTGTTAGCGGTCACGCTTTGTACAGTCCGTTCGTAGAACAGACAATCCGTGTAATCCATCGCTGGGATCGGAGTCATATAGATCCCAGCGAGTGCCAGGGTCCCGCCGCGGTCGAGCGCACGGAGCGCACAAGGGACCAGCTCTCCGGCAGGGGCGAAGAGAATGGCGGCGTGAAGCTTTTCCGGTGGCGTGTCCATCGCATCCCCTACCCAGGTGGCTCCCAAGGCTGTGGCTAGCGCACGGTGTTTCTCCCCGCGGGTGGCTACGTATACTTCACAACCCCAATAGCGGGCAATTTGAATGACGATGTGGGCTGAGGCGCCGAACCCATAGAGTCCTAGGCGCTGCCCGCTACGCACACGGCTGCGCCGCAGCGCACGGTAGCCGATGATGCCTGCGCAGAGGAGAGGTGCCACCTCCGTTGCAGTGACTCCTGAGGGCAGGGCGTAGACGAAGTCCGCCGGAGCGGTCAGGTACTCGGCGTAGCCGCCGTGTACGTCGTAGCCGGTAAAACGCGGAGCGATACACAGATTCTCATCGCCCCGCGTGCAGTACGCACACCGACGGCACGTCTCGTGGAGCCAAGCCACACCAACTCGATCCCCTGCTTTGACAACCTGTCCAGTTTCTGCCCCCACGTCTATAACCGTTCCTACGACCTCATGACCTGGGGCAACAGGCTGTAAGTGAGGGGGAAGATCTCCTTCGGCCACGTGCAGATCGGTCCGACACACGCCACACACCTCGACGCGGATGAGGACTTCTCCTGCAGCGGGCACGGGCTGAGGTAGCTCGACCAAGGTCAGGGGTCTCTCTTCTATCGGCCGCGGTTGGGAAACAACCATCGCTTTCATGACGGGCTCCTCCGGTCTTCCGGGACCTAATCCAGCGACAGGAAAGAGTGCGGTGGAGAGGATCGACCCTCTTCAGGACGGTGCTGGTGCAACTGACAGCTCTTTGATTTTGTTCTGAATGGTTTGCACCAGGTCCTCATAGGAAGATTTGTTCAAAATCCGGTTGAACTGGTTACGGTAGTTCCGCACCATGCTGACATTTTCGGCAACGATATCGTAGATCAACCACCGATCTCCCACGCGGTGCAATTTGTACACCACGGAGAAAGTTTTCTGTTGCGCAGGGTCGAAAATGCGCGTCGCCACGTCGGCGAAATTGCCCTCGATGCGTTCCTCGTCGTAGTAGAACTCGACGTTGGCAGTATAGCGGTCGAGCGTTCCGCTGTAGGTTTTCTCCACCAGTTCGGTGAACAGCGCCACAAATTGCTCCTGCTCCTCCTCTGTGCGCTCCCGCCAGTAGACACCGAGGGCACGTTTGGCGATCTCGCGGGTATCAAAGAGCGGGAGCACGACTTCCCGAACTTTCGCAATGCGCTGCTGGCGACGGTCCGTGCCCTGATAAGCGGGATCCTGCAGCACAGCGATAGCTTGGTTGACCCCCGAGCGAATGACTTCTAGGGGAGATAAGACGGCCCATGTGACCACAGGGAGGAATGAGAGAAAGGGGAGGCCGGCCATCACGCAAACTGCCAACCAACGGCGTAACACAGCGTGCTCCTTTGTTCGTGTGGTGGATCACTCGGTAGCGCGCAACTCTCTTTCTCGTCGCTGGAAATAGGCGTCCTGGACAGCACCGTACAGGTCCACGGCATAGCGGTCCACATCTTCAAACAGCTCCAAATTCATGGAGCGGTAGTTGATAGCATACATCACTTGTGCACCGCTCCGAATCGCGAGCCACTCGACAGTGGAGAGGACGTCCATGTAGTTGAGCGGATGCATGGCTCCGTCTGCCGCCAGGCCGACCGCGTCGCGAATCGTAGAAGGACCAAAGAAGGGCAGCACGAGGTATGGACCTGACGGGACGCCATACTTCCAGAGGGTCTGGCCGAAATCTGCCGGGCTAGGTTTGAGGCCTAACCAACTATCCGCCACGTCAAAGAAGCCAACGCCCCCCAGGGTCGTATTGACGAGGAAGCGGCTCAGTTCGCGTGCAGCACCGACGAGGCGAAACTGCAACAGATTGTTCGCGAAGCGGGGAACAACTCCAACATTGTCGAAAAAGCGATCCACGCCACGCCGGGCTCCGATAGGGAAGATCTTCGCGTACCCGCTGGCCACCGGACGGACCAGGTAGTCGTCGAGCTTCAAGTTGAACCAGAACATCTTTTCGTTGAACGGGGCGAGGGGGTCTGCAGGTGGAGGTGTAGTGTCCTCTTCGGCTCCGAGTTGGGCAGACACGAGAGACGCATCAAAGCGTAGGCCGAGGACAGCGGTGACGAGGACAACGGCGATGAGTTTGACAAACACGTACATGCTCCTCCCCCTCTGTGTTTCTATATCGGGCGCTCGTGCCGAAGATTGAGGCCAATTCCCTACTCGAGGCCGAGGTCCCACGGTTTAGGACTATCTGCTTGCGTCTCTTCCTTGGCTGTTCCCCCCTCGATGTTGCCGAAGATGAACTGCGAGATCACTTCGTTGATGTCCACCGGCGGCTCGGTCTGGCGAATCAGATCCCCTGGTTGCAGGCGGCTATTGCCTGTGCCAGGAGTGATCTCGACGTACCGTTCCCCAATGAGCCCTGTGGTTTTAATCGCCACACGAGTGTCAGCAGGCAGTACGATGTCGTTACGAATTTTTAAGGTCACTTTCGCCTGATAGTTTTCCAGATCCACCGCTTCTACCCGTCCGATCTCTACCCCGGCAAGTTCGATGACGGCCCCTTTTTGGAGCCCCCCTGCGGTCGTGAAGTATGCGTAGAGGGGGTACCCCCAGCGTCCCCCCAGGTCAATCTGCCCAAGCTGGATGGAGATATACACCAGGATAGCGATGCCGCAGAGCATGAGCAGACCAACGATGAGCTCCAGATCGATGTGTTTCATATCACATATCAGTTGATCTCAATGGGCCCTTCGATCCGGCCGCTGATGAACTGCTGCACGACGGGATCGCTCGAAGCTTGTATCTCAGTTGCCGTACCGGCCGCAGTGATCACCCCTCCGTGTAGCATAGCGACATGGGTGGCAAGTGAAAAGATCTCGGGA
>JANWXO010000030.1 GCA_025057295.1 Candidatus Binatia bacterium
TTTCGGTCTGCGGGACACCTGCCGACACAACCTGGAACACCTCGCGGTCACTTCCGCCGTGTTTCCACTCACAGTCGAACAGGTTGGGACAGCGTCCTTCTCGCGTCGCTCCTTCCGTTGCGTGGCAATAGCCAGCACAGACAGCTTCGAAAATGATCTTCCCCTCCGAGACCGCCTGGGTATTTCCCGCGAACGGATTGGTGGCCGCATTTCCTCCCGTCCCTTCGCCCTGCGCGACAGCAGCGGCTGGGCAAAAAACGAAGGTCGCGAGAAGCAAGACACAGGTGACAGCAAACCAGCGACGGTGTTTCATGGGATCAGTGTCCTACTGCCGCAGCTTTTCTATTTCTGCAAGACTATAAGTGGAGTCGAACGGCGCGTGCGGCGGGATGCCGTATCGGGCCATCAATGTCTGCAATGTTCCGTCGGCGCTGAGCTGAGCCAGAACTGTATCGATCGCCTCGCGCAGTCCAGCATCATCCTCGCGAGTTGCGACATGTGCGTTCCAGCGCACGGCCGCCGGTGGCTCATAGCCAGTCACGAATGACAGCTGTACCGCCGGATGGGTGCGCAAATACCAACCGGCGGTCGGTCCCCACACCAGAGCCGCCTCTGCCTCCCCCTGGACGACACCTAGCAACGCCGCCTCGACGGAAAAGAAGGTGCGCACCGGCACCTTGTGGGCATGCAGGACAAAGTCAGCGATAGTCTGCGCTTGTACCGCGACCGGCCTCTCTCTGAACGCCTCCAGGCGTGGTGGAACCCCACCGTCGCGTCCGAGCAATTCAAACGCGGCACCGTAGTAGGGCCGGCCGAGAGCCAGTTTGGGGACGTCTTGGATCGCCTCCTGACCAGGGACGCTCAGGATGGCATCGCACTCATGACGCGCAAGCCGCCGCAATGGCAGGTCACTTTCTGTCAGTTCGTCGATAGAGCGGCTATGCTTGACCCAGACAGGGATCAGAGGGCGCTGTAATCCTGCCGCTATGGCACGCGCCGTCTCCAGATCAAACCCGCTCTCCGGCTGCCGGGCAGCATACGGCAGGTTGTCTTCCAAGAGACAAACGCGCAGTGGCGTCGGCTCCTCTGCGAAGGAGAAGCGGCCCAAAGAGCTCAGGACAAGCAAAGCCCATCCCCATCTCCATGAGAGCCATCTGAATCTCGGTTGGAAGGGACGTCTCGTTCGCATATGCGACGTCGGGCACGGTGCTACTGTGGGAGCGCAAACACCAGCAGCGCACTCCCCCGCGTGGAGAGCGGATTTTCACCGACGAGACTGACAGCCAGACCGCCGCCCCCGCTGGGGATCGCCACATATTGCCGACCGTTGAGTTTGTACGTCACCGGCTGGCCACGCACGGTCGAACCTGTCTGGAATTTCCACAACAGCTCGCCAGTCGTATCGTCGAAGGCGAGGGCGTACCCATTCTGGTTGCCGGTGAAGACCAACCCGCCGGCAGTGACCAGGGTTCCGCCCACCAACGGATACTCATCCACGTAGCGCCACTTGATCGCCCCGGTGCTGGGGTCGATCGCCGATAGATGCCCGTACGACGACTGATCGTCTCCTTCCATCTTCCCCGGCCCACCTCCCCAAAAGGGAATCCCCTGGATAAAGATGGCGTTGGCCTTCTCCATCTTGCCGCAGCTCTCGATCACCGGCACGTAGATCAACTTCGTCACCGGGCTATAGGCAGCGGTATACGACCCGTTCTGGCCCCCGACGTTGCCGGGACAGATGAACTCCGGATTGCCACCTGGCATGGGAACATATTTGGGATCGACGACAGGACGTCCGCTCTCGTCAATGCTTTTTGCCCAATTGAGTCGATCGACATACTGGGTGCTGTACAGATATTTCCCGCTCAGACGATCGAGCACGTAGAAGAAACCATTGCGGTTGGGCTGGGCCACCGCCTTGACCGTCTGATTGTTGCGCTGGATGTCGATCAAAAACAACCCGGTATTGCCATCGTAATCCCACACATCGTGCGGGGTGAACTGGAAATACCACTTGATCTCGCCGTTCTCAGGGTTCAGGGCGAGCACCGAGTTGCTGTACAAATTATCGCCAGCGCGGTTGTCGCCGTTCCAATCAGGCGACGGGTTGCCAGTCGCCCAAAACAGGACATCCATGTCGGGGTCGTACACCCCCGTGACCCACGCGGGCGCCCCGCCATTTTTCCACGAGTCTCCTGCCCACGTCTCCACCCCCGGTTCCCCTTCCCCCGGAATGGTGTAGCGGCGCCACTTGCGCTCACCGGTCTTGATGTCGTAGGCATCGATGTAGCCGCGGATGCCGTACTCCCCGCCGGCAATGCCGACGATGATTTTATCTTTGACGACCAGCGGTGCGAGGGTAGCGCTGTAGCCGTCCGTGTATTTATCGATCTCGACGTTCCACACCACCGCTCCGGTCCTGCGATCGAGAGCGACCAGCCGGGCGTCGAGCGTCGCCATGAATACCTTATCGTCCGCGATCGCGACACCGCGGTTGCCCGGACCGCAGCAGATGCGGAGATCATCCGGCAGGGGATGCACGTACTTCCACAGCGGGTCTCCGGTTTCAGCATTCAAGGCAAAGAGATGATTGTAGGGAGCGGTCAGATAGAGAATCCCGTCAGCGATAATGGGGGCGGCTTGCAATTGGCCCGGCACTCCGGTCTGAAACATCCAGGCCGCCTGCAGTCGCTTGACATTCTGCCGATCGATATCCGTTAAGGGACTAAACCGCCACCCTTCGTAGTTCCCGTAATAGGAGAGCCAGTCGGCGTAATTCGTGGTCCCCTTCAACAGACGGTCGTAGGTGACAGGCTGAAGGTTGTCGCCCTGAGTACCACCGGGTGGGCGGGAGCCTGAGGACTCCTGGGCGAGCACGCCTACCGGGAGCAGCAGGGCGACCGCGAGGAGCCATTGCCAGAACATGCCGTATTGCATGGCGTTTGTCCTCCTTGGCGATCAAGACGGCGAGATATCGCTCGAATGCGGGGGGCAACCTACTTGCTTTTCCGGCAGCGGTCAAGCAAGGGAGCGACACATCCCTTCGGGCTTCGCTACCGCGGCAGTGCGAACACAACGAGCGCACTCCCCCGTGTCGTGAGGGGATGCTCTCCGACAAACGTCACGGCCAATCCTCCTCCGCCACTCGGGATCGCCACATACTGCCGGCCGTCGATCTTATAAGTGACAGGCTGACCACGGACCGCAGAGCCGGTTTGAAATTTCCATAACAACTCACCCGTCGTATCGTCAAACGCCATGGCATAGCCGTCCTGGTTGCCAGTAAAGACCACACCCCCTCCCGTGGCCAGCGTCCCGCCAAACAGCGGGTATGCGTCGGTGTAACGCCACTTGATCGCTCCCGTCGTGGGATCGATCGCAGAGAGGTGCCCGTACGAAGATTGATCGTCCCCTTGCGTTCGGCCTGGTCCTCCGCCCCAGTAGGGAATCCCCTGAATAAAGGTGGCGGCCGCCTTCTTCATCTGCATACAGCTTTCGATCACCGGCACATACATGAGCTTCGTGACCGGACTATAGGCGGCTGTGTAAGACCCGTTTTTCCCCCCTGCAGCACCTGGACAGATAAACTCCTGCGCTTCGGGGGTGGGAACAAACTGCGGATTCACCTGGGGGCGCCCGTTCTCATCCAGCCCCCGTGCCCAGTTCAACTGGTCGACATACTGTGTCCCGTGGAGAAACTGCCCCGTGCTACGGTTGAGGACATAGAGAAACCCGTTGCGATTCGCCTGAGCTAACGCCTTCACTCGCTGCCCACCCCGCTCTACCGTGAGCAAAAACAGGTCGGTGTTCCCGTCGTAATCCCACACGTCGTGCGGGGTGAACTGGAAGTACCACTTGATCTCGCCGGTGTCAGGATGTAACGCCAGCACCGAGTCGGTGTACAGATTATCGCCAGGCCGCACGTCGCCGTTCCAATCCGGCGACGGATTGCCGGTCGCCCAGAAGAGGGTATCCAGATCGGGATCGTAGGACCCGGTCACCCAGGTCGGGCCACCCCCATGCTTCCACGAATCGCCCGCCCAGGTCTCACTCCCCGGTTCTCCCGCTGCTGGGATCGTATAGCGCCGCCACCTGCGTGCGCCGGTTCGTACGTCATAGGCGTCGAGATAGCCACGGACGCCGTATTCTCCTCCAGAGATCCCCACAATCACCTGATTCTTCACCACCAACGGCGCGACCGTTGCACTGTAGCCTTTGGTGTAGTCGTCGATCTGCGTGTTCCACACGACCGCACCAGTCGCACGATCGAGCGCCACCAGGCGAGCGTCGAGCGTAGCCATAAACACCTTATCGTCCGCAATCGCCACCCCACGATTGGTCGGTCCACAACAGATGCGGGCATCCGCAGGGAGCGGATGGGCGTATTTCCATAACACCTCGCCGGTCGCAGCATCGAGGGCAAACAGGTGGTTATAAGAAGCGGTGAGGTAAAGCATCCCGTCGGCCACGATGGGAGAGGCGGTCAATTGACCGGGGACCCCGGTCTGGAATACCCATGCAGCGCGAAGCTTCTTGACATTGTGGCGGTTGATATCGGTCAAGGGACTGAACCGCCAACTGGCATAGTTGCCGCCGTACATCAGCCAGGCGGAAGGATCATCCGTCCCGCGCAACAACCGCTCGTGCGTAACTGGCTCGAGGTGGTAGGTGCGCCCTTTCTCCGCTTGGGCCCAGGCCCCCATCAGCAGTATCACGAGCAGTCCGGTGACCCCTCCCAGCATCCCTTTGTGCCAGCGACGGTCCATCGTCCCCCTCTCCTTTCCGTCGCAGAGTCGACGTGGACGCACCCTACTGATTTTTCTGCGCAGGATCAAGAGAACACAACGGCACGGAACATGCCCACATCGACGATCCCAGCAGCGGCCTGCTCCACCCCTTGACCACACCCTAAGGAACCTGCCATAGGAACTCCGTATTTCCGCGCAGCTTCTGTCACAACCAGGAGGGTGTCATGATACAGGTCTTTGCCATGCCGTGCGGGGTCTTGGAATTCGATAGCAAACTGTTCTTTCCCAACCTGGCGCAGGGCGAGTTGCTGACGATTCCGGTGCCGAGCTACCTCATCACTCACCCCAAGGGAAAGGTGCTCTTCGATACCGGGATGCACTGCCAGACAATCCATGACCCTATCGGTCGGCTCGGCGAGGTGGCACGGGTGTTCGTCCCGCGGACGCAACCGGGCCAGGAAATTGTTGCCCAGCTGGCGCAACTGCGTTTGACCCCCGACGACATCACCTACGTCATCAACTCTCATTTCCACTTCGACCACGCTGGCGGCAACGAGTTTTTCCCCCGCTCCACTTTTCTCGTGCAACAGCCGGAACTCGAAGCGGCACGGGATCCTGTCCTGCGCAAGAAAGCCTTTTTTGACCCAAAAGACTTCGATCATCAGTTGCACTATCGGCCGGTGAGCGGGGAGTACGACATCTTCGGCGACGGCAGCCTCGTCCTCCTCCCAACCTATGGCCACACACCCGGACACCAATCCTTACGGATCCGCGTGAGCAAAGGGATGGAACTGGTCCTCACCGGCGATGCCTGTTACACCAAGACCAATATGGATCAAGACCTCCTCCCCGCTATCTCGTTCGATGCTGCTGAGATGCGCCACTCGCTGGGGAAGCTGCGCGATCTACGCGATAAGCATGGGGCAACCATCATCTACGGCCACGATCCACAGCAGTGGCAGGAGATGCCACATGCCCCAGATCCCCTTGTTTGAGAGATGCCACCCGAGAGAGGAGTACAATGGTTGCTACCGACAGCTCCCCATCCACACCGGGTGCACGGCACCTGCGACAGGGACCACTGGCAACCGCCCTGTGCCTGGCCGTGCTGCTGTGGTGTGGGCACGTATGTGCGCAAACGCACCCGCAACAGGGAAAGTCCCCTTCCCCCACTGCCGCACCCTCCCCTCCGGCTTCCTCTGGAACCAGTCCACGTGTGACCACACTGGAACCAGTGGTCGTAACGGCCACGCGCAGCACCACACCACTCGCCACCGTCCCAGCGGCCGTCAGTGTCATCGAGCGCAGCGACATTCAGCTCGGGCTGCCCACCATTGCGCTCAACGAATCGCTCAACCGTGTCCCTGGTGTTTTTGCCCAGAACAGCTTCAACTACGCGCAGAACCAGCGTATCTCGATCCGTGGTTTTGGCACCCGCGCCGCGTTCGGGGTGCGCGAGGTGAAGATTCTGGTTGACGGGATTCCCGAGACCCAGCCCGATGGGCAAACCCAACTCGACAATATCGACCTCGCTGCCACTCAACGCATCGAAATCTTACGCGGCCCAGCCTCTTCGCTGTATGGAAACGCTTCGGGCGGCGTGATCCACTTCGTGACCGAAGACGGCCCAGCCAGACCCTTTGTGGAGACCCGCCTGCTGGGCGGTTCGTACGGGCTGCAGAAATATCAGGCCAAAACCGGCGGTCAGGTGGGAAACGTCAACTTTTTGTTCAACACGTCCTACTTTTCCCTGGGCGGTTACCGCGACCACAGCCGCACGCAGAATCTCCTCTTCACCGGCAAAGTACGCTATACCATCAATCCCGATTCTGACCTGACGATGCTGTTGAGCTTTCTCGACTCACCCTTTGCGGATGATCCCGGGGGATTGACCCGCGCCCAGGTCGAGCAGCGCCGCCGCCAAGCGCGGGACCTCAATGTCCGACTCGATGCCGGCGAGAGAGTGACCCAGGGCAAGCTAGGGTTCGTCTACCGCTATCAACTTCTTCCCGGCCACGAATTGACCGTCACGCAGTACTCCCTCTTCCGTCAGTTCGATAACAAGCTCCCCATTCTCCCCGCCGCCGGGGGCGGTATCGTCAAGTTTGACCGTTTCGGGACTGGCGGTGGCGTCAAGTACACATACGATACCTCCATCGTCGGCTTTCGCAACCGTCTCATCCTCGGTGTCGATACTGAGTACCAACTCGATAACCGCCGCCGCTTCAACAACGACAACGGTACCCGCGGGCTGTTACGCTTCCATCAAGACGAAGATGTGCGAAGCGTCGGCCCCTTTGTTTACGACGAGTTCGCCGTGCGCGACGACCTGCTGCTGAGTGCTGGTCTGCGCTACGACAACGTGCGCTTCACGGTCGATGACCGTTTTCGCTCCGATGGTGACGATTCCGGAGCGCGCACCTTCGATCAGGTCAGTCCCATGGGCGGGATTCTGTACAGTCCCCTCCCCTCTCTCCACCTCTACGCTAACGTCTCTACCGCCTTCCAGGTGCCCACCACAACCGAGTTGGCGAATCCCAGTGAACGAGGCGGGTTCAATCCCGACCTCGAACCTCAGAAGGCGATCAACTACGAAGTGGGGGCACGGGGCCTGCTCGGGCAACGGCTCAGCTATAATCTCGCCCTCTTTTGGATTGTCCTGGATGACGAACTGGTGCAGTTCGAAGGAGAGACTGGCCGGACGTTTTTTCGCAATGCTGGCCGCTCCGAGCGCAAAGGAGTGGAACTCTTCTTCGACTGCCCCCTCACCGATCGGCTGCTCTGGTCGCTCGCCTACACCTATCTCGATGCGACCTACGACCGGTACGTGACCCCGATCGGCCGCTTCGACGGCAATGACGAGCCCGGCATCCCTCCTCACCAGCTGTTCACCGAATTGATGTACACACATCCATCCGGCCTATACGGGGCAGTCAATCTGTTGTTCGTCGATGACTTCTTCGTCAACGACGCCAACACCCAACGCAACGATGCGTATACCGTGGTGAACCTCCGCATAGGCTACGAGTTACCACTCGGCCGCGGACGTCTCGCCCCCTTCATTGGGCTCAATAACCTCACCGACGAGGAGTACAACGGGATTGTCCGCCTCAACGCCCTTGGGGGGCGCTTCTTCGAGCCAGCTCCGGCCTTTAACCTCTACGGTGGTCTGCTTATGGCGTATGAGTTTTAATACCGTCTGTCCTTATCGCGAAAGGAGCACGTATGCTGGATGCGCCGGTGCGGATTCACCAGCATGAGGAGGGCTATCCCTGCTCCCTCTGCCGCTACCTCGGCGAACGTGCCCCGAGAACTCTGACCGCCCGCGGCAACGTCGAGCTGCTCTCCCGTCCTGCGTTCCCTGGTCTCCTCGCCCTCTTCTGCTCCGTGCAGTGCCCATCGCCGATCATCGTGCAAACCTACGAACTGGCCCGCGCCTTGCGCGACGCTGCCGTCCCAGTCATCAGCGGTTTCCACTCGCCGATGGAGAAAGAGTGCCTGCTGGTTCTGTTACAAGGCTGCCAACCGTTAGTCGTGTGTCCCGCCCGCAGTATCGAGCGGCTGCGGATAGGAAAAGACTGGAAACCGTCGCTGCAGCAGGGCCGCCTGCTGATCCTGTCACCTTTTGCTGATACCTCCCGCCGTGTCACCACCACCCGCGCGGACTTTCGCAATCAATGCGTGGCGGCACTCGCCCACGCCCTCCTCATCCCGTACGCCACCCCCGCAGGTCATCTGGCACATCTCTGCCAGACCATCAAGAGTTGGGGCAAGCGGTTGCTGACTGTCGCCCACGACGCCAACGCCGACCTCCTTGCTTTGGGAGCAATACCCATTCGGCCAGAGCAGATTCGCACGGGCCAGGCATTGCCAAGCCTCTTCTCGTAGGCGTATATGTCGGCAAAGCCCATTCCAGGGGGAGATTAGGGTGGCCGAGCAAGAACGACGTCAACGGATCATCGACGAAGTCACAGCCGCCAGCTGGGTGACTGACGGGATGACGATTGCTGTGGGTGCACCGCCACCCATGGCACTCCTCCGCCAACTCATCCGGCGGGGGATAAAAGAGCTCACCGTCATCGACAGCGGGCTGTCCCTGGATCTGTTGATCGCTGCCGGCTGTGTGCGGAAAGTTATCACCTACTATGCCGGCGGCGGGTTCGGCGTGCCCGTAGTCCCCTCCTTCCGCCGTGCTGCCGAACGCGGGGAGATCGAGGTATGGGAATGTGAAGAAGGGATCCTGACCGCGGGGTTACAAGCGGCAGCGCAATTGCTGCCGTTCCTCCCTTGGCGCGGCGGGGTTGGTACCTCTCTCCCAGAGGTCAACCCAGACCTCAAGCTGTTCTCCGACCCCATCCGGGGCGAGACGCTCCTCGCCGTCCCCGCGATCAAGCCCGATATCGCCCTGCTGCACGCTGCCACGGCCGATGCCTACGGCAACGTGCAACACTACGGTGGACCGGGCTGGCTCGATTTATTCCTCTACCGGGCGGCAGACCGGACCATCGTCCAGGTCGAACGCGTGGTGGCCAATGAGGATATCCGCCGTGACCCGTGGGCAACCACCATTGCTGGAGCGGATGCCATCGTGCGTGCGCCGTATGGCGCACATCCGTTCTCCAGCCGTGGCTTTTATGTCCAGGATACCGCACATCTGCGCGAATACCTGGACGCCGCTACTGCAGCGGTACAGTCCGGCCACACAGAGCAGCTCACCCACTACCTGAACTATTACTGTCGCGAGCCGGTCACGCACGGCGACTACCTCGAACGGATCGGCGTGAAACGGCTACTGACCCTGTACGAATACTAACGAGTCTCGGCATCCTATGGCACACGACTATTCTGTTCAGGAACTGATGGCGGTCGTGTTGGCCCGTGATTTGAGCGACGGCGAGGTCCTGCGCGTCGGCGTGGCCATGCCGGTGGTCGAGGCCGCCGTGCGTCTTGCGCACCTCATGCACGGACCGAACATGGAACTGATCTTTTTCGGCGTCCGCATGAACGTGGCGCACCTGCACACTGTGCCACTGCCGGCGTTCGCGTGGGATCGACGGGTCGTGCGTTGGGCGGAATCGTACAGCGATACCGGTCATCGCTTTGACCGTCTGAAGGACTGGCACAACCACGTCTTCTTCGTCGGCGGCGTACAAGTAGACCCGTACGGCAATACCAACCTAATCGGTGTGGGTCCCGAGTATCGCCGACTGCACTTCCGCGGGCCGGGGTCGGTCGGCACCGCCACCCTGAGCACGCACGTGGGTCGGTATTATATCGTGCTCAATTCCCACTCCCGGCGCATCTTCGTCGAGCGGTGCGACTACATCAGCGCGTACGGCTGGGGTACCGGCGGGGCAGACGCTCGACGGCGGCTTGGTTTGCCCGGCGGTGGCCCTCGCTATTGCCTGACCCCTCTGGGGGTGCTCGACTTCGCCGAAGAAAGCAAACGCATGCGCCTCCATTCGCTCCACCCAGGGGTCTCGCGAGAGGAGGTGCAAGCACACACCGGATTCCAGCTCGTCATGCCGGAGCAGATTCCCACCACCGTTCCTCCCACCGTCGAAGAGCTGCACGTCTTGCGCACGCGGGTCGATCCACAAGGCGTGCTGCGCCGCTGAAGAAAGGACCCTTATGGCCAGACATCGCGTTATCAGCATGGAAAAAAGGAAAGATCGCGTTCGGCGTTATGCCGGCTACCGCTGCACCCTCGATAACGGGCAGACCGTTCACGCCTGGGTTGCCGCCGATACTCTGGACCTGGAGTTCCACGGCATCGACCTGAAGGTCGCCTGTAAACTCGCCGTCGAACGTGCCTCTGATGCAGCCCTCGCCAGCGGCGAGGTCATCGTGCCTCGTCAATTGCTCATCGAAGTCGAGACGGGCGAGCGGTCCAGTGGGCGCGGCCGTTAGACCTGCTTGCCGTGCTCCTGCCTGTTTATGAAACCTGCGCCTGCTGCTCGGGGACACGCTCAGGGACGCGAGCCGCTTTGCGCACGGTGGCAAAGCGGGGCTTAAACAATGACACCATCGAAGGAATAAACACCAGCGCGCCGACAATGTGCAGAAAGAGAATCAAGGTCAGCAATAGGCCCATCTCGGCCTGGAACCTCATGGGGAAGAAAAGCCAGAACACGACACTGGCAGTGAGGGTGGTGCCAGTAAAGAGGATGGCCCGGCCAGTGGTCATGAGTGCTTCCTCGATAGCCTGGTCGATATCGCTGAAGTGCTCGTACTCCTCGGTAATACGCGAGAGCACGTAGTAGCCATAGTCGATGCCGATACCGATGCCAATGGCGGCAATCGGGAGCGAGTTGATGTTCATATCGATACTCGCCCAGTACATAATCGCTTCGGTCAGCGGCTGGGCAACGATCGACGGGATCATGACAATCAGGGCCCCAACCAGGGAGCGGTAGGTAAGAAAACTCAGCACAAAGACCGTGGCCAGCACCAGAACGAGGTTCCACTTATACGACCATTCGACCTCCTCGTTGATGGCTGCCAAAATACCGAACAAACCGCCCGCGAGACGGAAGTCCATGCGGTCTTCAGGATTGTTGGCAATGTAGTGCTTGGCTTGTTGCAACGCGCCCATGATCGTGTCGTAACTGTAGTCGCGGAAGAAGATAGTAATCGTCGCATTCTGTAGGTCTTTATCGACAAAGCGTTCCAGGGCCGGCGCGCCGGCCGACATGAGAAAATAGGAAAACATGTTGCCGATGTCTTTCGACTGGCTCGGGAGAATCGCCCACTTGGGAATCCCCTCCTCGAACATCTGGTAGATCTGGCGGATAATATCGACGCCGCTCACGCTTCCCCCGGCCATCGCAGCATGCTTTTCCATATAGCGTTGGAACTTTTCCAACGCCTGGAGGGCGCGCACATCACGAAACACCCCAGGTTCGCGGCCCTCAGCAATGATCGTGAGCTGGGAGATACCGGCAAACTCCTTCTCGATGATCAGGTCGTAGGCTACATTGTACGGGTGGTCTTCGTAGAACAGCGCCTTCCCGATCGACACGTCTCCAATTTTCAGTTGCCGGGCATAGTAGATCCCCACCACCAGCGCCAGGACAAAACCGACCGCCGTCACATAGCGTGCTCCACCGCGGCTGATTTTCACCAGCCCGCGGTTGATGCCGGTATAGATGCGATCAGACAAGCGATGGCCAGCTTTGGCATCCCACCGAGGCGGACGGACGAACGACAAGATAATCGGATGGAGCGTCACCACACTCACCGAGATGGTGAAAATCCAAAAGCTGGACAGGTACGCCATCTTCTGAATCAACGGAATACGAGCGATAGCCAAGCTGAGGATCGCCAGTCCGTCGGAAGCGATCGAGACGAGAGCGGGAGAAAAGAGCCCCAAATACGACTGCACGATCGCGGCATCCTTGTCGCCGAGACGGAAATACTCTTCATGGTACCGTTCCATGGACTGGACCGAATGGGAGAGGGCGCGAGCAGTGATGAGCAAGAACACAACGATCATCAACAGATCGATGGTAAATCCCATCAAACCGGCAAAGCCCAGCGCCCACACCGTGCTCAACGTCCCGGAAAACAGAGGAATCAAAACCCCCTGAATGGTCCGGAAGTAGAACCACAGCAGAACCATGATCGAGAGAATCGTCAGCCCCGTGATGTAGAAGATCCAGTCTTTGTAGTCGAAGATCCAACAGAACAGCACCGGGAAACCGGTCATATGGATGGTATGGCGCTCGTCTGTCTCTTGCTCGCGCAGTTGAAACAGCCGCTCTTTCATGCGAGCGAAGTCGAGGCCGGATTCCCAGAAGCCGGCGGTGATCAGCGCGACTTGGTTATCGCGCGAGATATAGAAGTCGAGAATGCCGTCGTTGGTGTAGACCAGCTTCTTCACGCGGGCAGCGTCGGCAGGGGTCTGGGGTGGACCAGGGAAGAAAAAGGGAAGAATCCGAATCCCTTCCCCTGACACTTGGATGCTGCGCACGGCCGGATGAGAGATGGAGCGGACTTGCCAGGGGTTGACCCCCGGAGTTTCCAGCACGGCGATAGTGAGCCGATCGATCTTATTCAAGGTCTCGACCGTGAACACATCCCCATCCTTGACCTCGACCCCGATGACGAGAATGTTGGCCGAACCAAACATGCGGGCGTGTTTCCTCATCAGCTGCATGTACGGATGGCCCGGAGGATAAAAGTCGAGAAAATTCATCTGGAGCCTCGTATGTGCGAGCTGATCGACGAAAAAGATCGTCATCAACAGCGATACGAACAGCACCGGCCAGCGATAGCGGAGGAGAAAGCGCAAGTATGCTTCCATCCACTGACGAGGCAACATAACCGAACAGTCCTCCTTATATGCATATGCACGCCCCCTTTCGGCAACGACCCAGGGGAACTCTCAAAAACGACGGGCAGGCTATGCCGCTCTTTTGTCTCTGTCAAGGCATAAAGCCATCCGGGACAAGGATTGCTCTGACGTGGGAAGCGCTCCCTCTCGTCCATATATCCTACCGGTCATCCCCCTTCCTGTTGCTTCCCCGCGGCCCACTGCTGGGCTACGGCGATGTGGTCTGGCACCCCCCACAGGTACAGCACGTCGTGCGGTTGTACGCGAAAGTCCGGTCCTGGATTGGCGATATGCTCCTCTCCACGTTGGACGCCGATTACCAACACATCGAGTCGATCACGCAACCCGAGCTCCGCCACCGTGCGATGCACGAAAGGAGACTCAGGGGAAAGAGAGAGTGGCTCGACTCGTGGGTGTACGGTCGGCGCGTTCACCGTTTGCATCGCCAAGTTGGTGAGGAGTTGAATAGCGGCCTCCAATTGGTCTCGTTCGCCGAGGAGCACCAGGACATCGCCGGGGAGTAAGACCGTGTCGGCCCGCGGCACGATGATCTGCTCAGGGTCACGGTAGATGGCGATGATGCTGGCACCCGTAACGGTGCGTAATTTGAGCTCCTGTATAGGTCGGTTCAAGGCAGTCGGGGATAGTGGAACCACAAAATCTTCTGTCTGCACCGCCAAGCCATAGCGGTTGCTGAGGAGCTGCGTGACCTCGAGGCGGCCGGCCCGTGCAGGAGTGGGAACGGTTGCCGGTGCAGTTTCATTCCCGCCGCTCAGAGTACTCAGCACCGCCTCGATACGGGCGTGGAAACGGGTCAAGGATTCCCAAAACACGTAGGTAGTCACCAGCAGCCCCAACCCGACGATCCCGAAAGGAACGAGGGGAGGCAGGACCGGCGAGCCAAGGGCAAGGATAAACACGGTAGCGATCCACCCGAGCAGAAACAATAACGTATTGCGCACCAGCTGAGCCTGATTGGAAGCGGTTTCCACCCGGCGCCGCACGACTATGGTGGTCAGGACGTGCAGCAGTCGCTCGAAGGTGCGACTCATGAGAAAGAGAAACGGCAGGACCACGGCAGCAGCACTGCCCCACTGCAAGATATCGCGTTGTTTGGGGATCACTTCTGGGACGGCACTGACCAGTGGACGCACGCTGCTCCAGGTCACGACGAATAAAGACACCGTCACGGCGACGTACAGAATCAAGCGCAGAAAGAGGCCTTGTACTTCACCGCGCGTGCGGGGCGGACGGGCAGCCAGACGTTCGACCCAGGCGGTGTAAAAGGTCGCAAAAGTGACCAGCGGACGCGGGCTGTAGCGCGTCAGGACTGCGGTCACCAGCGTCGCGGAACGCAGCAGGTACGGGGTCAACAGGGTAGTGAGAGAAGAGACGGCAACTGCAACAGGGTAGAGAGCTTCCCCCGTCACCCCACTGGTACGCCCGAGGTTGGCGATAATAAAGGAAAATTCACCGATTTGGGCCATCCCCAACCCGACCGGCAGAGCGACCTGCCCCGGATACCCCGCCAGAAAGGTCGCCACGCTGCAACTGACAATTTTGCCGACAACGGTCAGCCCGGCCACAAACAGCACGACCCTCCATAGATCGACGACCACAGCAGGGTCCAGCAACATCCCAGTGGCCACGAAGAAGACCGCGGTAAACATCTCGCGGATCGGGCTAATCCGCTCGACGATGTCGTGGGCCATCTCAGCCTCAGCCATAATGGCCCCCATCAGAAAGGCACCTAAGGCGACCGAAAATCCGAGATACGCACCCATGACCGCGAGACCAAAGGCGAGTCCCAGGACCGTCACCGTCAACATCTCGCTGCGCTGAAAGCTGGTCACAAACGTCAACAAACGTGGGATAAAAAAGAGACCGACCACCAGAGCGGTCGCCATAAACATGCAGACGCGCAGCAGGGCCCAGCCCACCTCGGAGGCGGTAATCGTCCCTGCGGTCGCCAAACCGGAGAGCACTACGAGAATAACGATCGCGGCAATATCTTCGACGATCAGAATGCCCAGGATGATTTGGGCAAACAGTTCGCGCAGCTGACCTGTCTCGAGCAACACCTGCACGATGATGGTCGTCGAGCTAATGGAGAGCAGCGCCCCCAGAAACAGACTGTCCATCTGTCGCCACCCTAACAGCTGTCCAGCCGTGTACCCCACCCACAGCATAAAGAGGATCTCCAGCACCGCCGCTAAGACAGCGACGGCTCCCACCCGTCGCAGTTTTCTGAGATCGAATTCCAACCCGATGGAAAAGAGTAAGAGGACAACCCCCAGCTCCGCCAATGTATGAATGCTGTGGAGATCGGTCACAAACGAGAAGGGCGGCGTGTACGGGCCGATGATCACCCCAGCCGCGAGATAGCCAAACACTGTGGGCTGACGCAGCAAATGAAAGAGGACCGTGGTGACAGCGCTGACCGCCATCACCACCGCCAGATCGTGCAAGAATGTGACTCCAGCCATTCAGGAATCCTCATCTGTCCTCCCTCTGTCATATCACGCCTCGCCGGCAAAATAGGAGGCACTCGGTGATCGATCGAATATTTTGCCGAGAGCGTCGTCAATTGTGCTGTGACACGCTGGCAAAGCAGAGACACGTGCCGCGCGGACGTTGACCAGGTAAGACCATGTCCATGACAGCCTTCTCGTTCGTGCTCCTGCTCTTCTCCTGGGTGCTCGCCGTTGCAGGAGAAGCCCATGCCGGGGAGCTGTTTGCTCGCCACGCATGGGTCGCTGTCACTCCAGAAGCCCCAGCTGGGGCCGAACCTGCACCAGCCCCCAGCGACGCCCCCCACCCGCTCAAGAACGTCGTCAAACGGCGGGTCGATGCCTCCTTACCCCTCTTCCTGCCCGTGAGCTTCACTCTCCCATCCAATGATCAAGAGGGTTACCCTGCACCGTCTGGCTTCCACGCGATTCCCTCTCGTTCTGTCCCTCTCTACCGATTCCTCCGCGTCTATCGTTTCTAGGCTGCACTTTTCCGTTCCCCTTGGGGCCAACTCGCCTAAGGATACGGGCAAGGGGGCGCCTCGCGGATCCGAGCAACCCTCTCGGAAAAGCAAAATCAGTGTATTTCTTATGCCCTGGCGTGGGATGGCAGTTTTCCCGCGCAACGGCCTGGCAAGGCCGCACGGCCGAGAGCAAGGGCATGGTATGACGATGAGGAGAAAGGCGGAACTCTATGAGAAAGCACACGACCATCACGGATCAGAAATCCCAGTGCCGCACGTTATCGCCTCTGACCGCTTCTAGCGAGGCAGCCTTACCAGACTGTGCCATTATCCCGGAGCAGTTTTTTGCTCCGCCGAGTCACTCTGCCGCCCACAAGAGTGGAGTGAAGCGGTTGTTACTCGCTGTGCTCCAAGACGCGGTTGCCTGCTGGTTTCGCTACCAACATGCACGCAACGCCCGCGGACAACGTCTGTTTCGCGAAACACACGACTGGTTTTGGGCCACAGAGCAAGATTCCCTGTTCGCCTTCGAACATATCTGCGCGCAGTTGCAGCTCGACCCGGATTATATTCGCCAGGGTTTGCTGCGGTGGCAACCCTCTTCCACAGGAACAGGACGGCCCCGCCCGCCTCTGCGCAGCGAACCGGTCGTACGCGATCTACACCTCGTACCTCCCCAGGTACGGTAGAGAAAGAACCTTTGCGCTCTTCCTAAGAGGAGGAACGAATCATGCAAATTTCTCCACAGTTTGTAACATGGACGTCAGTAGTCACCTTGGCCGCCACGTTGACGTTTAGTGTTGGGTGCGCCACCAGACAACGGGCACAACGGCCAGATACCTGGACCGCAGCGGCCCAGCAAGCCGAAGCTGCGGCCAGCCGTGCCGAAGCGGCTGCCGAACGTGCCGAGGCTGCAGCCACCAGGGTCGAGACGACCGCCACGCGCGTCGAGGCAGCAGCCGAACGGGCGGAACAGGCTGCAGCGCGTATGGAAACTGTCGTCGGGCGACGTCTCATGAAGTGAGAGGGATCGCTCGCAGAGCAGCCCAGGAGCAAAACGGTCTCCATGCTCAATCGGTTACCCATACACGACGTATCGCGGTTGCGATGGAGGGAAACGAGCAGCCAGCCTCGCGCACCGCCTGCATGACACCCACACTGGTAGGTGCGACGCATCCACACTTGCAGCCAGCAACTCTGGGCTCACGAACAGTGGGCAGTTGCCAACGAATACACGAACCAACGGACTTCACTGTCAGGAGGACACACCAATGACGAGATTTGCAATGGTCGGGTTGACCACCTTTCTCTTCTTACTAGGCACCTCCATCTCCTTCGCTGGAGAAACGCGAGCGACCGAGGCCGGGGACAAACCACCGCAGGCAGCGGAGACCCAGCAGCAAACCGAGGCCACCACCGAGGGACAAACACATGCTGCGGCGGCTGGGACAGCGACGGAAACTGGCCAGCAGGCAGAAGCGGCCGCGCAACCCGCGGGAGAGGCCAAAGAGCAGACCGCTGAGGCGTCTCAAAAAGAAGAAAAAGCCGAGAAGACTACGGAACAGAGTTCTGAGGAACAGGCCAAGGCAGAAGCGGCCGAGAAGCAATAAAGGCAGCAGATGCATCCACCAGGTCGTGTGCCCCAGAGCGAGCGACAGACACCCACCGGAGAGCCGTCTCGCGGCCGATGGGACGGGACGGCTCTCGTACCAACTTGACGGAGGTCGCACAACGAGGATCTCTCGAGAGACCGACAGCATCCGAGAGCAGGAGGTCGCCTATGGTGAATATGTGGGACGAGCGCAAGAAGAGCCTCGAAGAAGACTACTTTCGCCGCAAAGAACAGGAGGCCGTGGAGAAGCTGCGTCAGCAGCTCGCCGCAGAATCCTCGCGCGCAGACACGACCGCTTCACCCCCGCGGTGTCCCAAATGCAGCGAGCCGCTTGAAGAGGTCCGCTTTCAAGAGGTGATGGTCGACCGCTGCCCGCGCTGCCAAGGGATATGGCTCGACCACGGCGAGCTCGACCGTCTCATGGCGAAAGAAGACAACCGCAGCTGGTTCAGCCAATTCTGGCGCACGATGAGCCGCACTTAAGGAAGGAGGACAGACAATGCAGAGAACACGAAACAACACTGTCTGGAGCATACTGTTAGCCCTGGTGCTGAGTCTTGGGGCATTGCCTCACTCCGCTCCGGCTTATGAAGAGATCGAAGTCACAGACGGGGGCACCATTGCCGGCACGGTGCAGTTTACGGGCGATCCGCCCACGCCGGCCAAGCTCGAGATCACCAAAGATGTGGACGTGTGCGGGAAAACGGAAAAAGTCGAGGAATCGCTGCTCGTCGGTCCCAACAAAGGAATCAAAAACGTCGTGGTGTCGATCACCAATATCCAGAAAGGCAAACCGTTGCGCAACGGCGCGGTGCTGGATCAAAAAGACTGCGTGTATACTCCCCACGTTGTCCTCTCGCCGGTCAACACCCCCCTCCGCATCCTGAACAGCGACGGCATTCTCCACAACGTGCACACCCACAGCACCAAGAACCCGCCGTTCAACAGGGCGCAGCCGAAATTTCGCAAAGAGATGACCGAGACTTTCGCCCACCCGGAAGTCATCAAGGTCACGTGCGATGCTCATGGGTGGATGAGCGGTTGGCTCGTCATCCATGAACACCCGTACTACACAGTGACCGACGAGGCGGGAGCGTTTGAGTTGACCGACGTCCCGGCGGGCGACTACCAACTGAAGTTCTGGCACGAGACGCTGGGGGAGGTGACGCAGCAGGTCTCCGTCAAGCCCAAGGAGACCACCACCGTCACCGTCACCTTGGGTCCCAAGTAGCGTGGTGGCTGCTGCCGAGGTGCTCTCGCTTAGGACACTGTCCCCGTGGGCATCCTAAAGAGGGACAAGCCTCTTACATAAGAGAGGAAGAGCTACCCACAGGGCCTAGTGGCTCTCTGCTTCGGCAGAGAGCACCCTGTATGGTTGCCTGCCCGCGGTCCGCGGGAGACCGGAGCGGGCTGAGGAGGCAAGCACCCAGGGACCAGGGATGGGACAATGTCATGCCCTTTACCCACTCATAGGACGCATCGTAGACTAGGGGGAGAGGAGGGTTCTCTATTGCTGAGCGAAACTCGCTACCAACACATCGTGCTCAATGAAGAGCACGTGCCAATGATTGCTGGCACGACGATGAAGGTGATCGAACTGGTTCTGGACTACCTCGCTTATGGGTGGAGCCCAGAAGAGTTGCACTTCCAACATCCTTCATTTGACGTTGGGGCAAATCCACTCTGCGCTGGCGTACTACTGGGATCACAAACCCGAACTCGACCGCGACATTGAGCGACGGCTAGGGTTCATCGATCACCTGCGCCAGACAGTATCGCCCCCTGGCCTAGTGGAGCGGCTGAAGGCGAAGGGATGGATTTGATGCCTATTGCCTTCTATATGGACCACCATGTTCCCCGTGCGATTACGCTTGGGCTCCGACTCCGCGGGGTAGAAGTACTCACCGCATACGAAGACGGTGCTGGTGAGTTAGCGGACGCAGCACTCTTGGACCGAGCCAGTGAATGAGGGCGAGTCCTTTTCACCCGTGACGACGATCTGCTCGCCGAAGCGACCAAACGGCAAAGAAA
>JANWXO010000310.1 GCA_025057295.1 Candidatus Binatia bacterium
GGAAGAGAAGCCTGCGACCCCGCCAATGCCTCCAGGCGGTATGGGCGGCATGATGTAGCAGTACAGAGGTCTACGGGCAGAACGACAGTTGAGCGTATCTGCTGAGTCGACCTGATTCCGCTGTGGCCCTACTCAGGTATTCCTGGTAGGGCCTTTGTGTTTTGCGTAACTGCGTGCCCGTCAATCCAGCAGGCGGCTCTTCAGGGAAGTCCGGTGATGCGGATTCCTGCCGAATGGACTTTGTGCCGGATATTGAGACGGATGAGCAGAGCGGTAATCGGTTCAATCAACCGGGCGGCTTCGAGAGGGCCGGCGTCAATGGCGCGGGTGCCAAGCTTTTCGATAAGGCGCATCACGGTCGCGCGCGCATCTTTGCTACCTCCACATACGAGCACATCACAGTCGATCGTTGCGTGCAGATCACGGAGGAGATGGGCAGAGACGTTCTGGAGGGCTCCGATGACCTGCACCTCAGGGCCGAGGACGTGTTGGGCTTCTTCTGTAGCAGAGCCGGCTGGTGGCATGATCACGCGCCGCGGATTCTCAGGATCGAGCGGCACCGACACATCGACAAAAATCTTGCCTTTCATCTGTTCCTTGACTGTTTCTAGCGTGCTGACATGTGCGGCATAGGGGACGGTTAACACTGCGACATCGGCGGCGGCAGCGGCACTGACATTATCCGTTCCCCGGATGAGTGCTTTGCCCAGCTCCTGGTTTAACTCTGCTGCCACTCTCTCGCCTTTCTCTCGCTGTCGTGAGCCGATGATCACCTCCTCTCCGGCTTGCGCCCAGCGCAATGCCAAGCCTGGCCCCTGTTCTCCGGTCCCTCCTAAAATAGCGATCTTCACCTGCTCCTCCTTAGTCTTTGCCAACCGATGCCTTGATATACTTCACCGTCACCGGTGACAGGTCATACGGGTCGACGATAATTTCGATGATCACAAATGAAGGGGTTTTATCCGCTTCTTGCAGGGCCTGCCGTAGCTCGGCTACCGTAGTCACACGGAATCCTTTTCCTCCCCAAGCTTCTGCCAGCCGCGCATAGGGCCAGGGTGGGAGCGTCAACAAGTCTTGCCGTTCAGCGACGGGACGGAAGATGGCCCACCCGCCGTTGTTCATGACCAAGACGATCGGGTTCAATTTGTAGCGGGGGGCGTGGCTGATTTCTGGTCCGGTCATCTGGAAGGCCCCATCTCCGCACAGCACGAGGGGACGCTGCCCTGTCCCGATCTGAGCTCCCAGTGCCCCGGGCACGCCAAAACCCATAGACGCATAGTACCCCTGCGCCAGGTAGAGGCCGCGATGCCCCACTTTCACGTCGAGTCCGGCAAAAAGCATATCACCGGACTCGGCCACCACCATGTACCCTTTATGGGTCTGCAAGAACTTGTTGACCTCCCATAACATGTCAGAGACCTGGATGGGTCTGTGTTCGCCGGGCGGCTGAGGGGTCAAATTGTCGCAGTATTCGACCTTCTCGTGATGCTGCTTCAGCGGGGCCTTCAGTAACGTCTTGACGTAGTCGCGTAACGTCACGTCAGTATAGGTGTGGTAGCTGATATTCACCTTGTTCTGTACCGCCCAGATCGACTTTTCGGGAGGAAGATGAGGGGGGCGGGAGCCCAGGTTCATATCCGTGAGGAGGGTCCCGAGGTTTAAGACCAGATCTGCTTCTTCGACGCGTTCGCGGATCGGTGGAGGCGAGATAGGACCAATGTTCACCCCCATGTACTGCGGATGATCCATGGGGAAGGCCCCTTTTGCCAAGACTGTGGTCATGCAGGGGACACCCATCCGTTCCACCAGCTCGACAATCTCTCGGGTTAGCTTGTAACGGAAGGTTTCAATACCAACAATGACCACCGGCTTGCGTGCGCGGTTAAACCGCTCGGTGGTCTCGCGGGCGGCTTCTTCGACCTTGCGGATGTCCGAACGCGCGTAGGACAGCTTGCCGTCCCACTCGAGGATCTCGCGCGGTACCTCGATCTCGCGATCGACCATGTCTTGGTGGATCTCGATATATCCTGGCTGTTGGTGCAGCCACATATTGCGGACGACCTCGTCAATATCCGTGGCCGCCGTGCGGGGATCGTTGATGATCTTCGCCGCGCAGGTGATTTCCTGGAAAATATGGAACTGGGATTCGATCTCCTTCGCCTGGTGGTGAATGAGCACCCCCAGCTTTCGCTTCTCTTCTCCCGGGCCTCCGCTAATCACCAAGATGGGCACGCGTTCTGAGAATGAGCCGGCAACTGGGTTGACGACGTTATGGCCCCCAGCGCCATAGGTGACACACAAGACGCCAATTTTACCGGTCGCCCGCGTGTAGCCATCTACGGCAAAGCCGGTGCTGGGTTCATGCGAGAGGGTCACCACCTCCATCCCACGAGGTTTGCCAAATTTCATGAATAACTGAATGACCAGATCTCCAGGGATGCCAAACAGGTGGGTGACGCCGATCTTGCGCAAATACGCGACGAGATAATCGCCGAGCTGCATGCGTGCTTTCATGGCAACTGTCCTCCGTCCCTATTGTAACAAAATACGGACGGAAAACAGCGCATCCTGTCCGCGATCCGGGTTATGCGAAAAATTCCTCGACGTTTCCGGAACGCACCGGGATGGTCTGTACAGCGTTGTTGCGGAAGATGCGGAACAGAATAGTGTCTCCTGCACGGTGCGCCCAGAGCTGCTGGTAAAATTTCTGCCGGTCTCCTACTTCATCGTTATCGATTGCCAGCACCACATCACCGGCTTTTAGCCCTGCAGTATCGCCAGGACCACCCGGTAAGAGGCCGGCGATCACCAGATGGTTGCGGAGCGTATACGAATACATGCCGATCCACGCACGGGATGGACGGCTCACACGTCGGCCGTAGCGCAAGAGCTCATCCCGGTGCTCGAGAAAGTATTCGACCGGGATCGCAAGAGAGAATTTGCCGATTTCGTTAAGGTTGAGCGACACCACACCGACCATCCGGCCGTGCAAATCGATCATCGGACCGCCGCCCAGGCCTGGATTCATCGCCGTGCAGAAGAGCGCGCGCTCGAGGAAATATTCCCAGTAGGCATCGAACGCCGCTGTGGACGTGATGGCGCCCCCGTTAATGCGTCGTCCATTGCCCTCTCCGGTCGCAGCCACGAGAAATACTTCATCACCGAGCTGGAGGGTAGAGGAGGACAGCAATGGCAAGGCCGGGAGACCGGACACCGGGACCTTCAGCACAGCGAGACCACTGGCAAAGTCTTGGGCAGCGATGTCTGCCTCGTATTGGCTATTGTCAAGCAGACGTACTTGAATAGTGGAGGCGCCGATCACCACGTAATTCACCGTCAGGATGTAACCAGTGGCGTCGACCACCGTCCCCGAGCCCATGCGTTCGGTGCCGAGAATCGGCGCAGAGGGATGCCGTTGCGGCACGGTCACATGGAGGCTCACGGTCGAGGGAACCACTTGCTCGATGAGCTTGACGGAAGCGTTCACGATTCTCCCCTGTGATCAAGGATCTTCCAAAGCTAATAACTTGTCTGACTGAAAGCAACCCCTCAGCATCGCTCTCGTTAGCCTGGTTGTTTTTTGCCACCCCTGTTATGATTATGACAACTTCCCCGCCGCTGAGTCTTTCCACTCCCTTCCCCCTTGGCGACCCC
>JANWXO010000311.1 GCA_025057295.1 Candidatus Binatia bacterium
GGCTGTACGGACGGAATCACGAGTGGACCCACGTGTTCAACGCCGACGTTATCTCGATGCCCGATAAATGGGAGTACCCGTGGTATGCGGCCTGGGATCTCGCCTTTCATTGCATTCCACTCGCGCTGATCGACCCTGAGTTTGCGAAAGATCAGCTCCTCCTCCTGCTGCGCGAGTGGTACATGCATCCCAACGGCCAGTTGCCCGCATACGAGTGGTCCTTCGGCGACGTCAACCCGCCGGTACACGCCTGGGCAGCTTGGCGTGTCTACCAGATCGCGGCAAGCCGCCAAGGTATGAGTGACCGGCGCTTTTTAGAACGCATCTTCCACAAGCTCTTGCTGAACTTTACCTGGTGGGTCAACCGCAAAGACATCGAAGGCCGCAATGTCTTCCAGGGAGGATTCCTCGGGCTCGACAATATCGGGGTGTTCGACCGCAACAGCCCTCTCCCAATTGGCGGCTACATCGCCCAGTCCGACGCGACCAGTTGGATGGGGATGTACTGTCTGAACATGCTCACGATCGCCCTGGAGTTAGCCAAAGCCAACCCGGCCTACGAAGATGTGGCGAGCAAGTTTTTCGAGCATTTCGTCTACATCTGCCACGCGATGAACAACTTCGGTGGGGCAGGCATCGAACTCTGGGACCCGCGCGACGGGTTCTACTATGACGTGCTCTCTCTGCCGCACGGGCAGCGCCTCCCCTTGAAAGTACGCTCGATGGTTGGCCTCATTCCCTTGTTCGCCGTCGAGACGCTCGATTCCGACATCATCGATACCCTGCCGGGGTTCAAACGGCGCATGCAGTGGTTCATCGAGAATCGACCTGACTTCGCCGAGCACGTAGAGACGCAAACGACAGCAGACGGTCGGGTGCTCCGTTTCTTGTCCCTGGTGAACCGCGACCGCCTGCCCCGCGTGCTGCGGTATCTGTTAGCTGAGGACGAATTTCTCTCCCCGTATGGGATCAGGTCCCTCTCGCGCTTTCACCAGCATCACCCCTATACCCTCTCGCTCAACGGCACGGAACACCGCGTGGACTACGAGCCTGCAGAGTCACGGACTGGACTCTTCGGCGGTAACTCCAACTGGCGCGGCCCGGTATGGTTCCCTCTCAACTTTTTGCTCATCGAGTCGTTGCACAAATTTCACCGCTATTTTGGCGATACCTACCGGGTCGAATGCCCTACTGGGTCCGGCCAGCAACGGTCTCTCCAGGAGGTTGCAGTGGAGATCTCTCGCCGCCTGTGCCGCATTTTCCTACGTGACGCCGACGGTCGTCGCCCGGTCTACGGAGGGACCGCGCAATTCCAGCAGAACCCGCACTGGCGCGACCTCATCCTGTTCTACGAATACTTTCATGGAGATAACGGCACGGGCCTCGGAGCGAGCCATCAGACTGGTTGGACTGGTCTCGTGACCACTCTCCTCCTGCAGAGCGGAGAAGAATTTGGCGGTAATACTCGTGCAGCAATACCCTCGTCTGCTTCTCCTGCGAGTGCATCCTCCTCAGGCTTGCAGTGAATGTCGGTGCAGGTGTAAGGTAAACACCGCGAGAGTCAGAAGGAGGGGCACTCCATGGCCGCGCCAGTTATAGCGGAGCAGAGGTATGAGACGATCGTCAGGATACAACGTCACTACCCTCGTCCGATAAGACTCGATGAGCATACCGAGGGCAGCATACGACTGATGACCCCTGCCGATACCCACCGCATTCTGGTCTTTGCCCGGTCCTTGCCCGAAGAAGATTTACTGTTTTTACGCATGGATATCACCAAGCTCAACGTCGTCATGCAGTGGGGCCAAAACCTGAAAGAGGGACGCACGGTCACGCTGCTGGCGGAGGTAGGGAACGAGCTTGCAGGCTACGCGAGCTTGCATCACAACGAGGTCACCTGGCAGCGCCATCTGGGCGAAATCCGCCTGCAGGTGGCACCACGTTATCGCTCGCGCGGGTTGGGTCGGACGCTGGCAGAAGAGATCTTTGCCATCGCCCGCGATTTGGGACTGCGCAAGATCGTTGCGCACATGACCCCCGATCAAAAAGGGGCTGTTGCGACCTTTACCCGCCTGGGGTTCCACACCGAAGCCCTCCTGCACGACTTCGTCATCGACCGTGCCAACCAGACCCACGATCTCCTCGTCATGACCTATGACGTGCCCAAAGCGAGCGAGTAAAGAAACCAACCGGACCACCATTGAGCACCGCTGTCGTGCTCCCCACAGGTGAGCCCCGCAGCCTCTCCCCTATCCGATCCACCGCTTCGTTGATAGCCCAACTTTCTCCGGATCGAGCAGATTAGACCTGGTCTTCGGGAAACCGTGCCCGATTGGGCAACGGCAAGACAAGAGCAAGACTGAGAAGCACAAAAAGCGCTGTTCGCATCGAGAGCTTTACGGAGCAGTTTGCTGGCCTTGCTTTTGCTCTCTCGAGCACAACACGTCATGAGGAGAAGCGAGGCCTACGGGTCTCTGCCGCTGCGACCGGGACCCGGTTCAGCAGCGCCTCCCCAGGGAAGGAGGGTGGTTCGGGATGATGCGTATGGGAGTGATCGTTCTTTTCTTGCTGACGAGCGCAGCCACGGGTCTCCACGCTGAGGAGCAGCCCATCGTCGATACGCTCAGGGGCACACCACTGACAACCCAATTCAGTATTTTCACTTCTTGGGGCACTGCGATCTACAATCGCGCTCACGTCGGCGTCCAGTTCACCCTCGGGCAGCCGAGTGTACTGACAGAGATCGGCGCGTTCGTGAACAACTGTCACACTATTAGCGGCGGTGTGCCGCAGTGCCCAGAGACACAGCCATTCACTGTGCACATCCACCCTGCAGCGGGGAATGGAGGTCCTGATCTCTCCACCACTCTCGCCGTATTGGTGCTGTCTCATGACGATGATCCTCTGGTGGTCTCGTATGAGTCGGTCGCCACCCATCTCCGGCTCAAGCCCGGGACCTACTTTGCCATGTTCGTGCCCCAGGGTGGGGACGGTGGCATTCTCTTACGGAGCGCGACCCAGCCGTTCGACTACGTGGCAGAGGTGGCGACAATTAGCACCGTAGATCCCCAAACCGGCACTGCCACACTGTCGCGAACGCCTGCTGCCGTGCGCCTTTTGGGTCTGCCTCTCGTCAGCGTCGTCATCGACATCAAGCCGAGGCGGTTTCCCAATTATGTCAATCGGAAAGCGAAGGCCCTACCCGTAGCTGTCTTGACGACCGCCACCTTCGACGCCACTACCGTAGACCCCACTACGGTGCTGTTCGGTGCCAGTGGGGTAGAAGCATTCGCCGTACGGTCCTCCCTGAAAGACGTCGATGGCGATGGGGACACCGATTTACTCCTGCATTTCAACCTCAGAGAGACGGGGCTCGCCTGTACCGATACTGCTGCGGTGTTAACCGGGGAAACCTTTGACGGACGGACGATTGAAGGCACCGATACGGTCAAGGTGCAGTGTCAGTGAACGCCACCTTCGGCGAGCCGCATTGAGGGCCGTCAGCACCATCTCGCAAACTTAGTGGAAACAGCGGGACCGAGGCTCTGAGGGAGGACGAGTCAACACTCTTTGAACCCGCACTCCACACAGCGCAGACACCCTTGGGTCGA
>JANWXO010000312.1 GCA_025057295.1 Candidatus Binatia bacterium
GTGGCTGAGGTCTCGAACCTCAGCCTGCTTTCCCTCCACCACGGTCAGGAGTATGCCGTCGGTTGGCGTTCGTCGGTGTGTCTTTACTCGATCCCGTAGACGGCAGCTGCGGTATCGTGAACGATTTTGCGACGTTGCTCTTCAGGGAGATGGCCAAAACGCTTGGCCACGATTTCTTGCGAGCGAGGGAAGGTCGCTGCAGTGTGCGGGTAGTCTGACGACCACATGATGTTGTCCGGTCCGTAGCGATGGAGTGAATCGACAAACACGGGATCGGCAATGAAAGTGGCATACACCTGGCGTTTGATGTACTCGCTCGCCCGCATCGGCAGTTTCAGCCCGCCCAAGGTACCGAGGCGGTTCTGGACGGTATCGAGACGGTACATAAAGTAGGCCATCCAGCCGACGTCGTTCTCCGCAGAGACAATTTTGAGCCGTGGGAACTTCTCCAGCACGCCGCCGAATACGAACACCGACAAGGAGCGTTCGATCTGGTGGTGGAGATTCGCCAACGCGAGGAGGAAGTTGCGGCCCGTTGCCTGATTTGCGCCTGTCCCGCTGCGTGCGGTCAGGATGTGTAACGAGAGCGGCATATTGAGGTCCTGGGCGGCTGCCCAGAACGGTTCGTAATCCGGATGGCTGTACGGGCGATCATCGGGCGGTTCCGCCCAGATCATGGCACCGCGCATCCCTTTCTTGGCGATACGCTCAAGCTCTGCTACTGCCGAAGGGATATCCTCGAGGGTAATGAGGCCCAGGGGGATGAGGCGCTTGAAATCGTAACTGCAGTACTCTGCGGCCCAGTCGTTGAAGGCACGAAAGCAGGCGAAGCGGAGCTCTGCGTCGTCCAACCCGAATAGCGGCATGCCCATCGAGGTGTAGATCACTTCGGCCTGTATCCCGTCACGGTCCTGATCGGCAATCCGATAGGCAGGATCCCATACGCTCTTGGGTGCCTGGTCGAATCCTTTCTTGTTGTGCTCCGGCAGCTCGTGCGAGGGCACGCCGGCACCGAAGAAACCAGCGACCAACATAGGCGTGATATTCTCGCAGACGAACCACTCGCCCTCGCGGCCGTTGAGCCCCTTGACGGTGCGAGGGGCGCGGTCGCGAAACTTTTTATCGATGCGCTCGGCCCACATGGTAGGTGGTTCGACAAAATGAGAATCGGCCGAGATCAGTTTATACGCTGCCATACCATACTCCTCCTTTAGGGTTTACACACAGCCACACGCCCGCTCCACGGGATCGCTGGCCCAGTTGTAACCGCAGACGGCTTGCGGCCGTCCGCCGGTTTATAGCACAGCGGGGGAGGACTGTCTGCAGTCGGCAGCGAAATCGGGAGGATTAGGCGGTCAGACCACCGTCTACTGCCAGCACCTGCCCGGTCACATAGTCTGAATCGGCGCAGGCGAAGAAGACGAAGACCGGAGCGACAGCGTCCGGTTCGACGAGTTTGGCATGGCCGAACGTTGCCAGTGGTTCACCGAGGTGCTGCCGGCGAAAAGCGAACAGGGCCTGAGTCATGCGTGTCTCAGCGACCGGAGAAATGCAATTCACCTGAATGTTGTAGGGTTTGAGCTCGCTGGCAGCGTTGCGGGTGAAGGCGATGATCCCCCCCTTGGCTGCGGCGTAGTCCGCCACGCCGAACGATCCGCGCAGCGCCGAGGGAGCTGCGACATTAATGATTTTGCCGCTTCCCTGGGTTTTCATGCTGGGCACGACGGCCTGGGTACAGTGAAACGTCCCCGTCAGATGCACGGCCAGCGTGTCCTGCCACTGGGCTTCGCTGATCTCTTCCAAACGGCAAGGGTGAAGGACACCGGCGTTGTTGACTAAAATGTCAACGCGCCCCCAGCGATCGAGCACCCGACGCACGGCAGTATCCACCTCCGTGCGCTGCCGCACGTCTGCCCGCAGCGTGAGGACTGAGCGCCCGATTGCAGCGATCTCCTGCGCGACGCGGGCGAGCGCTTCTTCGTCGCTGACTCCGAGAATTGCGATCCGTGCACCTTCGCGGGCAAAGGCGAGCGCGACTGCTCGCCCGATCCCGCGGCTCCCGCCCGTGATGAGCGCGACTTTTTCTGCCAGCCTCATACGTGCGTCCCTCTGCAGCGGAGTCGTTGAGGTAGGCTGCCAATACACCCTCGGTCTGTCCCTAGAAGATGGCGACTGGCTGGCACGGAGACCCTGTGCTGCCAGCGAGGCGCAACGGCATGGCGACGAAGAGAAATTCGTACCGCTTTTCCTCAGCGCAAGCCGTCACCAGGCGTTCGGGATCGATATTGTCAATCAGACAGAGCCCCAACAGAGGGATGCCCAGATGGACCCCAAAATCGAACCCGGCATAGCCGACCGGCCGCTCATCCATTAAGTCCCAGGCAATACCGGCCACGTCGTGTTCGCGCAGCCACTCCAAACAGGCGATATGCAGTCCGGGCCGTGTAGTGATCTGCGGGAATCCTGGCGTGGACACGGACGGGGAAGCAGCAGCCTCGACCTCTTCATACGCCTTGCGACCGCTCCGCACGACGACAAAATCGCCCGGTTCGATAGACACCCCGGCACGAACCGCAGCGTCGTCTAGGTCGGGCGGAGTCACGGGCTGGCCGACCTTTACATATCCTTCTGCCCGGGCAGAAGCCACGTCGAGGAGCACGCCGCGGGTGACGACCCCGTCAAACCAGGCATCCAGCGCTCCCCAATCTGCTCCCCCAAAACGGATGCTTTCTTCGAAGCTGCGGCCGTTATACAGCGTGCCGCGATATTCCACATGGCACAGAGCATCCATATGGGTGACGGTATAGCCATGGTACACCATGCCTACATAGTCCACGGCGGCTCGAGAATTCCCACGCCGTACCGGACACAACATGTGATAGTCCAGCGCTGGGTGGAGAGTGAGATCGCGCGCCAGTGACACCACACGCCCCCGACGGGCCAACGTCACGGCAGCAGCCTGCTTCTCCGCAGTAATGAGGTTCAAAGTGCCACGTTGGTCATCTTTTCCCCAGCGACCCCAGTTATTGAGACGCTCAAAATACCTTTCGACCTCGGCCTGCGTCGGCGGTTTCCATTGCGACATGGTCAGCTCTCCTTCACCTGCTGGCTCTCTGAACTGCTGCGTTGCTCCTTGGGCTCTTGGTGGTAGGTGTATGCTGGCGGTGGAGTCCCCGTCAAGAGGTTCCGGGTAGACCTGTCTCGTCAAGGGGTGGCGGTATTGGCTGACTTCGTTACGCTCAGCGCGGGATGAAAGTCACGCAGTGCACTGATGGCAATCCTTCCGCCAACACACGCCAATGTCGTCCCTCGTCTGCGGAAAGGAAAAGCCTCCCATCCGAGGTCCCGAAGGCAGCCCACGAGTCGAAAGCGGCGAGGCAGGCGGTATTAATATTCTCGGGGAACCATTCCGGCAGACCACGCCAACACCGCTCAAATGGACCCTCACCATGGAGAGGCTTCCGGTAGACCGCAGCTCGCTTGGTGTACGGCCCGGTCGAGGCGGTGACTACGATTGTTTCTCCGGCCACTGCCACTGCACGGAGGTAACGACCGTGCAGGCCACTCGTCTCGAATCG
>JANWXO010000313.1 GCA_025057295.1 Candidatus Binatia bacterium
TCTGGTGACAGGTCACCGCTATGATATTCCCTTCCCCGGAAGGGTTGCGGGAGATCCTCCGCCTTGCCATCCCTATTATCGCCTCCATGGCCTCCGCCACGGTCATGGGTTTTGTCGATACCTGGTTGATCGCGCTGGTCGGGACGGCGGAGGTAGCCGCAGCGATGCCGGCAGGGATCGTGGCGTACACCCTGACAGCGCTGCCCCTCGGTATTACCCAATGTGTCAGCACGTTTGCCGCCCAGGCGCTCGGTCGAGGCACTCCGGCTGAGGGCGCGGCGTTTACCTGGCAAGGGCTGTATCTCAGCCTAGCCGTCGGCCTTGCCAGTTTTCTGCTCTGGCCTGCTGCGCCAGGGTTTTTCTCCCTGTTCGGCCACGAGCCAGAAGTCGTCGCGCTGGAGGTTGTCTACCTTCGCGTGCGGCTCTGGGGCATCGGCTTTGCCGTGGCGATCGGAGCACTGAATGGGTTTTTCTACGGTATCCACCGACCCAAGGTGCCGCTGGTCGCTATGATCGTCGCCAATGCTGTCAACATCGTCCTGTGCTACGCCTTGATCTTCGGCCGCCTCGGCCTCCCGGGCTTGGGACTGGCGGGAGCAGCGGTGGCGATGGTGCTCGGCTTTGTCGTGCAGACCGGGCTCTTGCTGAGCGTTTTTCTCTCGCGTCCTTGTAGCCGAGCGTTTGGTACACGTACAGGGTGGCACTTCGCTTGGTCCCGCATGCGCCAGCTCCTCCATATCGGTTGGCCAGCCGGACTGCAAACTGCACTCGACGTGCTGGGGTGGGGAGTCCTGATCGTTCTGCTGGTGGGTCGCTTCGGGAAAGCACAACTCGCGGCCAGCAATATCGCCATCCAATACATGACGATCTCCTTTATGCCCGCCCTCGGACTCGGCCAAGCCCTCACTGCCTTGGTCGGTCGGTATATCGGTGAGGGAAGACTCGATCTCGCCGTCCAGCGCGTCTACGAAGCACTGTTCCTCGCCATCGCCTACATGGGACTGATGTGCGTCATCTATGCCGCTTTCCGCGTCCCCTTCATGGCGTTTTTCAACAGCGACCCACAGGTCATCCAGGCAGGGAGCAACATTCTGCTCTGTGCCGCGGCCTTTCAGGTCTTTGACGGGATGGGGATCACCTTTGCCGGCGCCCTGCGCGGGGCCGGGGATACGCACTGGATTGCTGGCGTGACTATTCTCCTTCTCCTCTGTGTGTTCGCTCCGCTGAGTCTGGGATCGGTGGCGTTCACGGACCTGCAGTCCTTGGGACCGTGGCTTGCCGGCACGGTGAACGTCATCCTCCTCGGTCTGGCCCTCTGGTGGCGTTTTGCCGGAGGCAGATGGCAGGAGATCAATATCTTTGCACCGGCGGCGGCACGGAACCTCAGGGTGCTCTCCTCACAGGAAGCGGCGCGGTAACCCGCATCGGGCTGCGCCACGCCTGCTCGGAGGGTTCTCGCCGGGGGGAACAAACGACGTGCTTAGGCCGCTGCTGCACTTTGTTGGGGAGCAGTGATCCCCATGGCCGCAAGCTTCTCAACGGTATAGTCACTGAGTAAGCCGACGCGCGCCAGGTTGTTCCAGAGGGAGGCGTGGAAGTCTTTTTTGAAGTACTTGCGGAACGCCACATATTCGCTCTTCTGGGCGATTTCCAGGCGGAGCCGTTTAATGTCCTCAATGTCCGCAGTACTGAAGCCGACCGCCTCGTACGCTTCGCGCGGGAACTGCCCGCGGAGCAGGCCAGACGCCGCCTCACAAGCGAAATCCTCGACTTCGCGCCGCTCCCGCTCCGAGAGCGCGGCGATCTGCTCGGGAAGACTCAGCATGCCAAAGCCCATGTGCCGCGATTCGTCAGCGAGGATCCGTTTGCAAATTGCGCGGATCGTCGCCTCCTGACTGTGATCGGCCAGCATACGGAAGAGCGACACCGCCAGCGTCTCAGCGACGAGCTGGGTGCCTACCGTTTTCAAGTACCACTGGGGCATGGAGAGGATCTGATCAAACAACTGCTTGAGGCTCGAGGTGAGCGGGTAAACAATCCCGATCTTTTCGTGGATGTAGCGCGCTAGCACTTCGGCATGACGGGCCTCGTCTACCACCTGGGTGGCCATGAAGAATTTGGCGTCGATCCCAGGAACGATATTGGCGATCTGGCTGCACACCAGCAAGGCGAACTCCTCACCGTACATGAGTTGGCTGATGCGCCAGGCGGAGAAATGGCGGTTGAGCTCGTTACGCTGGGTCGGGCTGAGCCGCTCCCAATAGGGAGTACCGTAAATATCGATCAGCCCATCGGGCAAAATCCCGTGCTGCGGGTCAAGGTCCAGGCTCCAGTCGATATCGCGCGAGGCGTTCCACTGGTCCCGCTTGGCCTTTTCGTACAGGTTGCGCATGTCCTGATCTTGCACGGCCAAAGTCTGCGTGAACACCGCTGGCACGGTCGCCTGAATGGTGTGGGTCTGCGGCTGCGCCATACGTTCCTCCCAAAACTGTTACGAATGGGTTTCAATAGTAAACAATTGCGTTCCCTTCTACCCGACCTGCTCTTCCCTGTCAAGCAGCGTCATACCTGGCCCCTCTTCTGCGCTGGCCGGCAAGGAGGCCAGACAAACCGAGTTCCTCGTGCAAGAGGGTCTTCTCCCTCAAGTTTTGCTCTGTCTCAATGCTCCTTCCTGGGCCAGGACCTCGATCACCTCGCGCATGGTCCAGCCGTGTTCCCCACGCGCGGGAAACCGCTCCGCCAATCTCAGATGGCCCACTGCAGCAAGCGTGTGCTGCGTTCCGCGGGCCATCGCCGCCGAGAAGCCAAAATGCTCCAACGTTTCCGCCAATTCCCGCATCTCTTCGGCCCGGCGGACAGCGTGCATCGGGTAGGTCGGTACGAGCCATGCGAGTGCCTCCATCACACCGGGGAAGAGGGTCGTGTAGCACTGCAACAACTCGTCGAGAAAACCGAAGTCTTCAGCCGCGGCCGTGAGCTCGCACAACAGAGCGACCAGGCCCTTGTTCAGTCCCGAAAAGACCATTTTGAAGGCCGAGGCCTGCCCAATACGGTCACCGAGCACGTGGGTCCGGAGTGAACCACCGAGGGATACGGCAAAGGTCTGGGCAGACGGGCCGCTCACATACAACGTACAGCGGCCCCGGACATCCCGCGCCGGACCGATGATACAGGCGTCCAGAAACGGAGCACCAGAAGAAGCGATGATCTGCTCGACCTCCTGTACCGTCATAGGCGAGACAGCATTGGCATCTACAAACAGCGGCGCCTTGCCGGTCTGCTGCACTGCCGCCGCCACATCCCTGGCAACTCCCCGCGCTGCCGTCGGCGGGATGATCGAGAGGATAACATCCGCCCGTTCCACTACAGCCATGACCGAGTCGAGGACCGTGATGCCGGCGTCTGCAGCGAAGCGACGGGTCCGTTCGCTGCGTCCGGCGAGGGTGGTGACTACGGCGAACCCGTCTTCCAACAACACCCGTGCCACGCTATGGCCCATATCGCCAGGGTAGAGAATCCCAACTGTCCGCATGTTCGCTTTCTCCGTCCGTCGGTCGACGGATTGTTTC
>JANWXO010000314.1 GCA_025057295.1 Candidatus Binatia bacterium
GTCATCCCTCGCTTGGGAAACGGACGCGGTGAGTTATGTGACAATCTCGTTGCTGCAGGATTTCGCTTCTTTTTCTTGCCAGCGGTGCGGCGACAACTCGAAGCGGAGATCCGCGCCCAATTTGTCGCCTTCCAGCACACCGGGCTACCCCTCGATCATGTGAATGCCCATAAACATATGCATCTGCATCCGACCGTGCTGAGTATACTCTTACGGATCGGGCAGGACTTTGGGTTGCGTGCCGTGCGCGCGCCTTACGAGCCATTTGTGCCATCGTGGCGGGCTGCCCGAACGCGGTTCGTGCGAAGGGCGTGTGGGTCGTTCGGTATAGGCTTGTGGAGCTGGCTGCTGAAGACGCGATTGCGGCGAGCTGGAATCAAGACAAACGATTTTGTTTTTGGTCTCCACGATACCGGTGCGATGGATGAAGCGACCGTGCTCCGCCTGCTCCGCTACCTCCCCGAGGGAGTGACGGAGCTGTATTTTCATCCAGCGACCCGACGCAGTACAGACCGGGCGCCGGTCCTGCCTGTCTATAAGCACGAAGAGGAGTTAGCTGCACTGGTGAGTCCTCGGGTACGAGCGGCATTGGAACAAGAGGGGATACGTCCCGTGGGGTTTTGCGATCTGTAGCGCTTCTTCCTAGGGCGTTTCGGTTCTTGAGCTACTCGTCGATTCTATTCTCTGGGATTGGCTGTTCTCCCGCAAAGGAGTGAAAGCACGAGCGGGGGGCGGGTTGCGCCATCACCTTGGCGATAGGACGCAGATCAAGCCACCATTGCTGCTTGGGGCGGTGGTGGGACCAGTCGGCAAGTCGAGGCAAATCGTCCAGATGATGAAAGTGCACCTGGCCGCCCTGCAGCCCGAGGAAAACCGCCGCGGATGAAGCACGACTCGCCTCCGTGATAAGAAAGTCGATGCTGGTGGCAGCAAGGCGGGTGGCTAAGATGCGGTCAAACGGGGTGGGATTTCCGCCTTGCTGCAGGTGGCCCAGAATCGCTTGCCGCACATCGAATATCCCCGCCCCTTCTTCGGCAAAGAGGGTGGTCAGAAAACTGGTCGTATAGCGGGGATGTGCATTCTCGCTGCGGATCATCACGCTCAGGCGTTTACCGTGCTGGAAGGCGGTCCGCAGTGCGGTCACATCGGCCTGGAGATCATTTAAGGTGATCCCTTCTTCGGGGAGATATACCCGTTCGGCTCCGGTCGCGAGCCCACTCATCTGGGCGAGGTACCCACAGTAGTGTCCCATCACTTCGACGACAAAACAGCGGCGGGAGGCGACCGCGGATTGTTTGATTTTATCGACCGCTTCGACGATGCTATTTAGAGCCGTGTCCGCACCAATGCTCAATTCTGATCCGGGTAGATCGTTGTCGATAGTGGCAGGCACGCAGACGAGAGGGATATTGAAGGTGGGGAAGTGGTCGCGGGCAAGGAAGAGCTGGTACATGGCTTCGTACCCTGACCACCCACCGATCATAAGGATGCCTTGCACCTGATGGGCGTCGAGGGTACGGGCGATGGCGTAGAAGTCCTTGCCATTTGGGACCTTGCGGTTGGTTCCGAGTTCGGCTCCGCCTAAAGGAGCCCAGCCGTTTACGCTCATCCAGTTGAGTTCCTCCACGTCACCAGCGATGAGTCCTTGGAACCCGTTGCGGACGCCGAGCATGATATGGCCTTTATCGATACCGATGCGCACGGCGGCGCGGACAGCGGTATTCATGCCGGGTGCGGGCGCTCCGGAGTGCAGCACGGCGAGGCGCAGACGCTGTTGTCCTGGCTCCGGCTCGTGGGGCAGGGCTCGCACGAGGGTGCGCAGCGTACGGAATGCCGCCTGGTAGTTCGGGCCGCGCAGCGTCATCGCCCGCTCGAATTCGCGGTTGAGAATGGCTTGAGTGACGGCTTGACTCTGGGCGACGCACTCCCGCAGGGGCAGGCGGGTAATGCGGTTTCCCCGCATGCCGATGAGGAACGGCTCTGTTCCAGGAGGAGTCTGGAGGAGGGCGTCGACCGCGGCGTAGCCGAGGATGGTGCTGAGATTGCGGTCAAAGGCGCTTGGTGGGCCGCCACGCTGGATATGGCCTAAGATCGTAACCCGGACCTCTTCTTGTAATCGCTCTTCGAGGATCTTTTTTAGTCGTTCACAGGTGATACGGTTGCCCTGGCGATCACAGGCACCCTCGGCAACGACGACAATGCTGTCACGGCGTCCGGCGGCCCGTCCGGTGCGTAATACCGTGCACATACGCTCTTCCCAGTCTGCACCTTGCGGCGGATCGCTGGGAATCAGCACCCAGTCGGCACCACTTGCGAGCGCCCCCATAAGGGCTAAGTACCCGCAGTGCCGACCCATTACCTCAACGATAAACGTCCGTTGGTGACTGGCTGCCGTACTGCTAATGGCATCGATAGCCTCCGTAATGCGATGCAAGGCGGTATCTGCCCCGATGGTCATGTCGGTGCCGATGATGTCGTTATCGATCGAGCCGGCAATGCCGGCAATACTCAGAGGGGGAGGATTAGCGCTTCCCTGGGGAAGTTGCCCGTGCGCGGCAAGCTCGGCAACAAGCTCGGGCCATTCGTCGTGGAACGAGACTGCCCCTGCCAAACTGCCGTCTCCACCGATGACTACCAGGGAGTCGATGCGATGAGCGAGCAGATTTGCCGCCGCTTGGAGGCGACCGGCGCGCGTACGGAACACTTCGCACCGGGCCGTGCCAATGATGGTGCCGCCGCGTTGTAGAATCCCTCCGACAGCGTCCCAGGTGAGCGGACGGATGCGGGAACCACCTTCGACCATGCCACGATACCCTTCGTAGATGGCGTAGACTTTGACGCCCCGGTCTAAGGCGGTGCGCACGACAGCTCGTATTGCGGCATTCATGCCAGGGGCGTCTCCGCCACTGGTCAGTACGGCTAAGCGTCTCTTGGGCTCGACCTGACTCATCATGTGTTTCATTGTAACAAAACTCTCGCTCGCCCTGTACCTCGGTACTGCTCGGCAGAAGCGCAACTCTGCAAACTGGGGTGCGTCGAGAAGGGCTGGCGTGGCTTTCCTTTTGCTGGACGGGTGTGGTAGAGAGGGGCACAGTTTGGTGTCGAGAGGAGCACCCTATGGATTTTGCACTCACCCCTGAACAGGAAGCCTTCCGTGCGGAGATTCGAGCCTTTCTGGCGCAAGAAGTACCGCCACAGACAGCTCGGGAGGACGGCTGGATTACTGGTTTCTCACCGGAGTTTTCGCGGAAACTGGGAGCGCGGGGGTGGATCGGCCTGACGTGGCCAAAGCAGTATGGGGGACAAGAGAAAACCTATCTGGAGCGTGTGATTTTGACCGAAGAGCTTCTGCGTGCCGGCGCACCCGTGGCTGCCCATTGGATCGGAGATCGACAAATTGGGCCGGCATTGCTGGCCTACGGCAGCGAGGAGCAAAAACAAGAGATTTTGCCGCGCATCACCAAAGGTGAGCTCGTCTTTTGCTTAGGGATGAGTGAACCTGGCGCCGGGTCGGATCTCGCCTCGCTGCGGACTCGGGCAGTGGAA